>JANNAJ010000297.1:0-9706 GCA_031384285.1 Verrucomicrobiota bacterium | reverse complement strand
CCGGCGAGCCTCTTGGCCTTGGCGATGAGCGCGACGCGTTCGTCGGCGAGAGCCTTGGCGCGCCCGGCCTCGAGCGCGCGGTCGAAGTAGAGCTTGCCGTCGATCCACGTCTGCCGGCAGAGGCTCCGGGTGTCGAGCGGGCTGCCCGACCAGATGGCGAAATCGGCGTCCTTGCCGGGTTCAAGCGAGCCGACGCGGGCGTCGATGCGCAGCTGCTTGGCCGGATTGGCGGTGACGAACATCAACGCCTCCGGCTCAGGCGTCCCGCCGTACTTCACGGCCTTGGCCGCCTCGAGGTTCAGCCGGCGCGCGAGGTCGCTGGAATCGGAGTTGAAGCTGACCACCACCCCGCGTCCGCGCATCAGGCTGCCCGCGTAAGGGATCGCGTCGATGACCTCGTACTTGTAGGCCCACCAATCGGAGAACGAGCTCGCCCCGGCTCCGTGCTTCGCGATCTCGTCGGCGACCTTGTAGCCTTCGAGGATATGCTGGAGCGTGCCTACCTGGACGTGGAACGACTCCATCGTGCGGAGGAACGCCAGGATCTCGTCCTGCCGGTAGCTGTGGCAATGGATCAGCCGCTTGCCCTCGATGATCTCGCCGACGGCCTCGAGCTCGAGGTCGCGGCGCGGCGGCACGCCGCGGCTCCCGCCGTCACGGAAGGCCTTCCACTCGGCGAGGTACTGCTGCCCGGCGGTGAAGCGGTTGACGTAGAACGTGCCGACACCCATGCGAGTCTGCGGGAAGCGGGTGACGAACTTGTCGCCCCAGCCCGATTGCTTGACGTTCTCGCCGAGCGCGAACTTGATCCCCGGCGGCGCATCGGACAGCTTCAGCTCCTCCGGACCCTCACCGTCGCGGAGCTTGATCACCTGGTTCTGGCCACCGATGGGGTTGGCGGATCCGTGGAGCAGGCTCACCGCGGTCACGCCGCCGGCGAGCTGCTGATGGATGGTGTCGGTCTCGGAGTTCACCACGTCGCCGATACGGCACATCGCGGTGCTGGGCAGGCCGGTCTCGTTGACCGAGCCGAGGATCATCGAGTGGCTGTGGCAATCGATGATGCCCGCCGAGACGTGCAAGCCGGTGCCGTCGACGGCATAGGCAGCGCCGGGATCTGCGAACGACCCGACCGCCTCGATCTTGCCGCCTCGGACGAGCAGGTCGGCGTTGGTGAGGACGCCGCGCGGGCCGGAGGTCCAGAGGGTCGCGCCGCGGATCCACACGACGGGCGGATTGGTGATCACGCCACGTCCGGCCAGGGGTTCGCGCGCGACGCGTTTCTTCGCGAGGTCGCGGGATTCGTCCTTCTTCTTGTCCGCCTTCTCCTTCGCCGCTTTGTCCTCGGCCGATCCCGGTCCTTTCGAGGCCTTCGAAGCATCGGTTTTGTCCGGCGGGAACTCGTAAGGCCGGCCGTCGATCCAGACGGCGCGGATCTTGCCCTCGGGATCGAAATAGCCCTTGGAATCGGTGATGGTCAGGTTGGCCAGCTTGCCCGGCGCGATGGTGCCGACGCGGTCACCGACCCCGCAGATCTTGGCAGGGATCGTGGTGAGCGCGGCCAGCGCATCGTTCTCGCCCAGCCCGCGGTCGATCGCGGCGCGGAGGTTCGCGCGGAACTCCTTGCGGTCGGCGAGCGCGTGCAACGAGAGCGCGGTCTCGATGCCGCGGCGGCGGAGAAGTCCGGGGTTCTCGGCGGCCCAATCCCAGGCGCGGAGCTGGTCGAGCGAGACGTCGTCCCAGGCGCTGTCGTCGCCTTCGGGGAACTTCGGCAGCGCGGGGAACGCCACGGGCACGATGAACGGCGCATGGGCATCCACGGCGAGGCCGGGCCGGCGCCATTCCTGCCCGCTCGCGACGATGACATGGCGGACGAGCCCGAGCTCCGCGGCGACGCGGGTCGCGCGATCCACCATCAACGCGCTGCCGGGCTCGAAGAACACGGGCTGGGCGGTGTCGCCGGCGAGCGTGGGCTGGAGCGCGGCCAAAGCGGCGTTGAAGGCCGGTCGGCTCCGCGCCTCCGGATGCGCCGCATGGTCCGCGACGTCCGCGACGTGGTGGCGCGCGTCGAAGAACGTCTGCCGAACGACCGCGATGACGCCCATGAGCGAGTTCGGATACGCGTCGCCCGGCGTGACGGAGAACGCGACATGCTGCGCGACGTCCGCCTTCACGACAGCTTCGTTCGGCGAGGCGTCACCGAGCGTCACGAAGGCGCTCTGGCCACGGACGATGCCTTTCGACGGCACGACATTGGCCGCGGTGAAACCGATCTCGCGCAGGCCTTCGAGCTCCTTCGCCTCCGGCGCGAGCCTCGCCGCGACACGGACCTCCGGCGTGACGCCCGCGAGCTCGTGTCCGGGCCCGGCGTTGCCCGGATCGTGCTCTTGTCCGGCGACGCCGAAGAACCGGTGCCCCGCGGCGGTGAACGACATGGATCCGCCCGGATCATCCGGGCCGTTCGAGACGTGCGCCTTCGTCCCCAACGTGAGGTAGGGATCGATGAAGCCCGCGTAGATCGTGAGGCCCGCGCCATCCCACACACGCGCGTCGGCCGGCGGCGTGACCTCGGGACCGACCGCGACGATCAGTCCGTCGCGGATGACGACGGTGGCGTTCGAGAAGACGGTGTCGGGCTGCGGATGGACGCGCGCGCCGACCAGCGCATGCGCACCGGGCGGGAGCGGGCGGAATCCGGGCGGGGCGAGCTCGGCGGCCGCGGCCCGGACGCCGGCGACAAGACCGATCAACAGAACGGAGTAGATCCGGGCGAAGGTCTGGGAACCGCGCGACATGCCGGCGACGCTATCCTCGGGACCAACGATGTCGAGCCCCGCTCCCGCGAGACCACGCTCGCCGAACTTCGCGCTTTATTCGCCGGGCCGATCGGCGCGCAATGGCTGCATGACTTCCCGATGGTCCGTCCTCGTCGCTTCCCTCCTCGTCGTGTCGGCCGCCACCGCGGCGGAGATCCGACTCGGCATCATCGGGCTCGACACCTCGCATGTCACGGCATTCACCGAGATCCTCAACAATCCGGCGGCGAAGGACCATGTCGCCGGCGCGAAGGTGGTCGCGGCGTTCAAGGGCGGTAGCCCGGACATCGACTCGAGCTGGTCGCGGGTCGAGGAGTACACCAAGACGTTGCGCGAGAAGCACGGCGTCACCATCCACCCGACCATCGAGGCCCTTTGCAAGGACGTGGACGCGGTGCTGATCGAAAGCGTCGACGGCCGGCCCCACCTCGGGCAGGTCAAGGCGGTGATCGCCGCCGGGAAACCGTTCTACGTCGACAAACCTCTCGGCGGTTCGCTGAAGGACGCGGTGGAGATCCTCCGGCTGGCGAAGGCGGCGAAGATCCCGATGTTCAGCGCCTCATCGCTGCGCTTCGCGAAAGGCACGCTCGCCGTCCGCGCCGGCGCGATCGGCACGGTGACCAACGCGTGGTGCGGAAGCCCGGCCCATCTGGAGAAGACGCATCCCGACCTCTATTGGTACGGGGTCCACGGCTGCGAATCCTTGTTCACCGTGCTGGGCACCGGTTGCGGATCGGTCCGCCGGGGCACGACCAAAGAGGGCAAGATCGAGGTCGTGGGCCGATGGAGCGACGGCAGGACCGGCACCTTCCGGGAGGTCGAGGGCTATCAGGGCGAGGCGTGGGGAACGAAAGGATCGCAGAAGGTCGGATCCTACGACGGCTACGCGCCCTTGGTCGCGGAGATCGTGAAGTTTTTCCAGACCGGCGTCGCGCCCGTCAGCCCCGGCGAGACCTTGGAGATCATGCTCTTCATGGAAGCCGCGGACGAGAGCAAGCGCCGCGGCGGAACCGAGGTCACGTTGGACGAAGTGCTGTGGAAGGCCGGTGAAGGGAACTGATCCGCGGGTTCCGTCCGAGCAGGCCGTGCGGCCGCTTTGTCGATCCAGGCCGGCGAGATCGCCAGGTCCCCCGTCCTCGCCACCGCCGTTTCCCCGCGAAGGACGGACGGACACCGGTTCAGAGCATCGCCGCGCGGACCCACAAGACGAAGTTCGCCCAAGCGTAGGCGAACTGCGCGCACACCAGGACGAGCCAGACCAGGCTGGTGACGCCGGACGCCGCCAGCACGATGCCCAGCACGCGCTCCCACCGGACCGGTTCGACCGCCGCCATCGTGACCCGCCAGAGCGGGGCTTCGTCGGACACGGCGGACCGGCGGCCCGCTGCCTGCGACACGGGAGCATCGCCGCGCTTCTTCGATCGATGCGGACGCGCGGACAGATCCGTCCAAACGTCCGCCGCCGTACCGGCAAATCTGATCCTCGGGATCATGGTCGCATTCATCACGGCGATAGGAACCCGAACGATGGACGGGAGGTTTCAGGAATTCTCACCGCGATGGAGTTCCCCGGCGACGACGCAGGCTTGGCGCAAAAAAAGGACGCCCTCCGATGGAGGGCGTCCGTGAAGCTTGCGTGGGTCCAGCGGATCCGCTGGCCAGGATCACTGCGCGATGAAGCGGAAGTATCCCGTGGCCTGGACGTCGTCCAGATCGATGCCGACCGTCCCGGACTCGCCGACGGTGACCGGTGACAAGGGTTGCCACTGGGCGCCTTCGCCGAGTTGGCCGGACCATTCGACCGAGCCGACGCTGCCGGCCGGGGCTTGGACAACCAACCTCGGGACGAGCTGGGCCGTGACCGGAGCGACGGCCTTGCGGGCACCGCTCTGGGCCGCGGCGGACGCCTGCACCCATTGGACCGACAAGCGGACGCCATCGGACGACGCGGCGATCGCCGCCGGAGCGACCGCGAACACCTGGCCTCCACCGAGGTTGAGGATGCCGCTGTTCAGATTGAAGACGACGCCGTCCGTCGACAGGAAGTCCTTCAGGAACTTCACGCTCGTATCATCGGAGGCGAGAGAAAGGAGGTCCTCCGACGTCGTCGTGACGCGCGGCTTCACTATGATGGTGACCTTGACCACCGCGGAATAGCCGAACCCGTCGTACACCCGGTAGTTGAAGGTGTCGGTGCCTGAGAATCCCGTGTTCGGCGTGTAGCTTCGGTCGGCGGCCGTCGTGCCGCGAAGAATGCCGGCCCGGGGGCGCGTGACGTTGGTGAAGGTCAGCGTGTCGTTGTCGGCATCGGTGGCCACCAGCTTGAACGAGAACGGCTTGTTGAAGGCCGTCGTGTTGGTCATGGCGACCGCCACGGGGACGCGGTTGAAACGCGTCACGTCGATGTCGACCGTCGCGACCGCCGACTCGAGCTTCCCGTCGCCTACCTTGAAGGTGAAGCTATCGGCGCCCTTGAACCCGACCGTCGGCACATAGGCCTGGTCCTTGCCGGTGCCGACCACCACGCCGTTCTTCGGACCGGACACGACGGTGAAGCTCAACGCGTCGCCGTCAGGATCGGTTCCGGCCAGCGTGACTTTGTTCACCGCGGTGATCTCCATGAAGGCGATCTTGGCGTTGACCGCCCCGTCGGCCTCCGAAGGCGCCACGGTCAGGCGGCCGTCCGCCACGGTGACGAGGGCGGTGCCTTCGCGGAAGCGCTCGGCGGTGGTGTTGGGCGCACCGTTCACGACGAGGACGGACTCGGCCTTGATGCGCATGGTGGAGTCGAAGTTGTTCGCCTCGCCGGCGACGATGTGGACGAGGTAGGCACCGTTGGGCAGGGCGATCTCCCAGAACCAGGGGCCGTCCGGCTTCTGCAGGTGGTTGAACGTGTCGTAGCGTTCATCGGGGGCCAGGGCCTTGTCGGTCTGGTTGCGGTTGCGGGCGTTGCCGGAATTATCCTTGTTCCAACCGTAGGTCTGGCCGTTGCCGCGGTCGCCGTAGGGCAGGCCCTTGTCGGCAAGATACCCGGCGAAGCCGGCCGAGGTGGCGTCCTGGAAATTGATGGCGATGGGCTTGGCCTCCTGGAAGGAGACTTTCTGGGCAGTCGCGACCGGAGCGCGGTTCGGGACCTTCACCGTGATGCCCACGGTGACGGCGGCGGAGTCGAGTTTCCCGTCGTTCGCCTTGTAGGTGAAGCTGTCGGCACCGCTGAAGCCCTTGTTCGGCGTGTAGACGCGGGCCGTGTCGGTACCGCTGAGCGTGCCGTTCTTGGGCGGCGCGACGACCGAGAAGGTCAACGCATCGCCATCCACGTCGGTGCCGGCGAAGGTGATGTTCGCGGCGGTCTCGAAGGTGGTGGTGACAGTGCGGGCGGTGGCAGTCGGCGCGTCGTTGACGGGTGTGACCGTGATGCTCACGCGGACGACCGCGGAGTCCAATTTCCCGTCTTTGACCTTGAAGGTGAAGCTGTCGATGCCGTTGAAGTTGGCGTTCGGCTTGTAGGAGCGGTCGGGGAACTCGCTGCCGAGGAACCCGTTCCGCAGGACGCCGTTCTTCGGGGACGTCACGACGGAGTAGACGAGTCGGTCGCCGTCGAGGTCGGAGCCCCCGAGCTTGAAGGAGACGGTCTTGTCCTCGTCGACGACGAGGTTCTGGGCCGCGGCGACGGGCGGGGTGTTGCCAACCGTGGTGCCGAGGCGGATGCCTTTGAAGTTGTCCAGGCCCGGAGGCAGCACGAGGTCACCGCCGAGCCCGACCACGTCGAACGTGGCCGATCCGAAACCCTTGCCGGAAGCCTGGGCGAGTGCGTAGGTGGCGCCGGCGGTCGTGTCCCAAGCGAGGACGGTCAGCTTCGCGGTTCCACCGGGAGGGACGCCGGGGACATCGACCACGCCCGCGGAGAACACCCCGGGAGCGGCGAGCGTTTTCCGGACAGTGCTCAGCAGCGTGCTGCCGAAGTAGACCTCGAAACGACCGGTGGCGACCGGGAGCTTGGACCCGTCCTCGGCCAGGAGCGGTGAGTTCGCGCCCGAGTTCTTGAGGTTCACGGCACCGGAGACGAACACCGGGGCGCCGGCCAAGGTGAGCCCCTTGAAGTTGTCCAGACCCGGCGGCGGCGTCAGCGCGCCTCCGAGCCCGACCACATCGAAACTGGAGGAGCCGAATCCGAATCCGGCGGCCTGGGCGGCGGCGAAGGTGACGCCGGCACGGACATCCCAAGCGCGGACCGTGATCTTGGCGGTCCCGCCCGCGGCGACACCGGGGACGGTGAGCACACCGGTGGCAAAGACGCCCGGGATGGCGAGCGTGTCGTCGGAATTCAGGACGACGTCACCGTAGAGGATCTGGACACGCCCCGAGGTCACGGGGAGCTTGAGGCCGTTGGAATCGAGCAGAGGCGATACGACGGCCGAGTTCTTGCCGTTGATGGTGCCCTGGGCGAGCCCCGTGAGGCCCAACAGGACGAGGCCTAAGGCCAATAGCAATTTTTTCATAGGGTGGGTTTGCGCGGCTGCATGGATAGCATTGGATCGGACGGCTCCCTGACGACGAAGACATCCTCCGGAAGCCTTCGATCGGGACACGGAGGTCCGGCCAGGCGGCGGGGTATCTTTACGGGGAGCGCCGGAAGCAAAGCCCCGACGCCATGGACGAGGCAATGATTTTCTGAGGCAACGGGGGCCGGACCTGCCTGATCGATCTGGCGCCGCCGCGAGAAGACCTCCCCGGACAACCTATCTGACCGCCCATCCTGCCAGCTTCCCTACCCGGCTAAACCCTCCGCCTACCCCGCCCAGTTCATCCCCAGCCACTGGAATCAGCGAGGAACCTCAGTTGCCGACGACCGGGCGGAAGGATGGTCCTCGAAACGTAGGAATTCTTGTGCGCGGTGACCCCTGAAAATCCCGGGATACTTTTCCCGCCTCCCTGTCTGGAAAAGCAATCCAGAGTGTATCCCGCGACGCACCGGAGGAGATGGGCATCCCAAGTGACGCCTAAGTGACGCTTAGCAACGACTTTGGCAGGTGTATCCGTGAAATCGCTGAAAAGCGCAAAACCCTCTGGAATCGCACTGAAAAGCACGATCCCAGAGGATTGAAGTGGTGGTAGGTTCTGGATTCGAACCAGAGAAGGCGTAAGCCAGCAGATTTACAGTCTGCCCCCGTTGGCCACTTGGGTAACCTACCACGGCCGTTTCCGCTGCGCCGAAGCGAGCGGGGCGGAATCAATGCAAACGGCAGGAGGTGGCTCAAGCGGTTTTTTTCCGGACCCGCGGTGGACGACCCGCTATGTTGCGCCCGTGGAAACGCCCGAAGCCCCTGCCCCGTTGGTCGATCCGTTGGTCGGACGCTTCCTCCAGCACCTCGGCGTCGAACGTGGACTTTCTTCGTACACGGTCCGGAACTATGGCCATGCCCTCGCCGAGCTCGCCGCATGGCACCAGGACACCGAGGGCAAGCCGCCGTGCTGGACCGGTCTCGGCCGCGACGTCTTCCGCGCCTACTTGCGCTGGCTGGGGCGCCGCCGACGCAGCCGCGCGGTGATACAGCTCCGCTTCAGCGCGTTGCGGACGTTCTACCGGTTCCTCCTCCGCGAAGGGTTGGTCACCGAGCTCCCCATCCGCCGCCTTCCGCTCCCGCAGGTCGCGAAACGCCTCCCTCGCTTTCTCACCGAGGACCAGACCGGTGCTTTGTTGGAGGCCCCGGAAGAGACGCTGAAGAAAGAAAAGGAGCGGACCGGCAAGCCTGTAAATCCCGTGCCGGCCCTGCGCGACGCGGCGATGCTGGAGACGATCTATTCGTCCGGGCTGCGGATCAGCGAGGCCTGCGGGCTGAAGGTGGAGGACATCCAGCTCGCCGCGCGGACGATGCGGGTGCGGGGCAAAGGCAAGAAGGAACGCCTCGTGCCGATCGGGCGGCCCGCCATCGACGCGATCCTCCGCTACTGGGAAGCCGCGGGACATCCTCGTTCGCCGGAACTGCCAGTTTTTTTGGCACCCCGGGATGGCCCGGTCTCGCCGGGATCCGTGCAACGGCGGCTGAAACGGCACCTCGCCGCCGCCGGGCTCGATCCCTCGGTCACACCGCACAAGCTCCGCCACAGCTTCGCCACGCACCTTCTCGACCGCGGCGCCGACCTCCGCGGCGTGCAGGAACTGTTGGGCCATTCCCGCCTGACGAGCACCGAGGTCTACACGCACCTGACGCTCGAGCGGCTCCGCCGCGCCTACGACGACGCGCATCCGCGGTCCCGTAGCCCCGGTGCCGCGGGGGCATCCGCGGCGAAAACGTGACCGGACCGGGCCATTTCGGGAGAGGGATCGACAAAAACGAGCGTTGGCGGGTTCCCGCCCATGTGCCACTGTCATCGGCCGTTGGACTCGTCGATCGTTCATCGCGTCGTCCTTTGGCCGTGTCCCTGTGACCGACCAGAGACCTTGGAAGGATGCCATGCGGCATCCGCGTCGTCGTCCGCCCACGTGCCCGCACAAGTCGCCCGCTCACATGCCTCATCCCGCCAACGATAGCACGGCCACCTCCAACCGCTCCGCGTTGGTGTCGATCCTCCAATGGTTCGACTCCGACTACGGCACCAAGGCTCTGGGCGACCTCAAAGCGCTCGAAGCCAAGCCCGACCGGGTGGAGTGGGTGCGGACCATCCCGTTCATCATCCTCCATGCCGGCTGCCTCGGGGTGCTGGTCACCGGATGGAGCTGGACCGCGGTCGGGACCGCGGTCGCGCTCTACTTCGTGCGGATGTTCGCCGTCACAGGCATTTTTCACCGCTATTTTTCCCACAAAACCTACAGCACCTCGCGCGCGGGCCAGTTTTTCCTCGCGCTCTGGGGCGCGACCACCGTCCAGCGCGGCGGCCTCTGGTGGGCC
>JANNAJ010000295.1:0-4144 GCA_031384285.1 Verrucomicrobiota bacterium | reverse complement strand
GCGCGGACGGCACTGGACCTGGGCAGCGGTATCGGGACCGTCGGGATGATCGTGGCGTGGAGGCTGGCGGGGGCGCGGTTGGTCACGGTCGAGGCGCAGTCGGACAGCGTGGCGCTGGCCCGGCGGTCGGCGCGGTTCAACGGGGTGGAGGACCGCTACGAGATCCGCCAGGGCGATCTCCGCGACCCGGCCGTCCTCCGTGCCGATGAGACCTTCGACCTCATCACGGGCAGCCCTCCGTATTTCCCGACGGGCACCGGCGTGGAGAGCCTGCATCCGCAGAAGCTTGCCTGCCGCTTCGAGCTGCGCGGGACCGTGGCGGATTACTGCGCGACCGCTGCGAGGCATCTGGCCCCGGGAGGGTTCTTCGCCTGCGTGTTCCCGACCGATGCGGCGCAATCCGCGCGCGTCGAATCCGGCGCACGCGAGGCGGGATTGGTCGTGGTGCGCCGTCGGCCGGTGGTCTTCCGCGAGGGCGACCCGCCCTTGGTGGGGCTCTTCGGAATGATGCGGGCGGTGGACCTGCCCGTATGGTTCCGGGGCCAGACCTGGGTGGAACCGGACCTCGTCATCCGGGCGCGGGACGGCAAGATCCATCCCGAGTATTCGGCGGTGAAGCTGTCGATCGGCTTCCCGCCCTGAAATCTTGCGCGGCCGGTCCCGCTCAGCGCACGCCCTTCACCCGGAGCTTCGCGCCGTAGAGGCTCGTGCTCGCGGTGATGAAGAGGAGGTCGCGGTCCTTGCCGCCGAAGGTGACGTTGGCGGTCCAAGGCTCCGGGATGTCGAGATGGTCGATCTGCTTGCCTGTCTTGTCGAAGACGGTGACGCCTTTGCCGGTGAGGTACACGTTGCCCTCGGTGTCGATGGTCATGCCGTCGGAACCCAGGCCGCAGAAGAGACGCTTGCCGGTGAGAGAACCGTCCGGCTCGACGGCGTAGGCGTAGGTCTTCCCGGCGCCGATGTCCGCGACGTAAAGCGTCTTGCCGTCGGGCGTGCCGATGATGCCGTTGGGCTGCTTGAGATCGGATGCGACGCGCTTCACGTCCTTGCGGTCGGCGGAGAGGAAGTAGACGTGCTGGCCTTCCTGCTGCATCGCCGGCGAGCGTTTCCAGTAGGGGCGCGGATAGAGCGGGTCGGTGAAGTACAGCGCGCCGTCGGGACGGATCCAGAGGTCGTTCGGGCCGTTGAGGGCTTTGCCGCCGAAATCTTTGACGAGCACGGTGGTCTTGCCGTCCGGCGTGACCGACCACAGCTGGTTCTCCTCGTCGGAGCAGGTGAGCAGGTTGCCGTCCTTGTCGAAGTAGGTGCCGTTGGCCCGGCCGCTCGGCGACAAGAACGTGGTGACCCGCTCGTCGGAGACGCTCCACTTGTGGATGCGGTCCTCCGGCTGGTCGGTGAAGTACACGTTGCCCTCCTTGTCGGCGGCGGGACCTTCGGTGAACTTGAAGCCACCCGCGAGCCTCTCGACCTTCGCTCCCGGCGCGAGCACGCCCTCCGCGACTGCCGCGAGCGCCGGGGCCAAGGACAACAGGACGACGAGAGCAGGCGTGGATGGACTCATTCTGGTGGCAGGATTAAGGGGACCGGCGCGGACGGGCTCAACGACTCTTTCGGGAAATCCGGGTGCGGATCATGCCTTCACGAACAGCGCGAGCGACGCGGTGTAGCCGTGGAGGAAGTTCTTCCCGCCGACCGGCCCGAGCTCGCCGTTGCCGAAGAACCCGGCGATGGGCAAAGGCCCGAGCATCTCCTGGATGAGGCCCGCGTCGTGGTCGGGTTTCCCGAACAGGCGCTGGCCGCGTCCGTTGCAGACGCAGAGCACGCCGCCATAGACCGTGCTGTCCGCGAGCCGGCGCCGTGCCTCGGTGAGCGAGACGACCAGGTCCTCGGTGGCGGTGGCGGCATCGCGCCGGTGGAACTGGATGGTCTGCCCCGTGCGCGGCTGGGCGCCGACGGCGATCACGCCGTTCTGCGGGTCCGCGCCGAGCAGGTTGCGCACGAGGAAATCCCCGCGCCGGAACTCGTCATGGTACTCGTCGCCCGCGAAGCCGACGAAGAGGTTGCCCTGCGAACGTCGCTGCTCGTCCTTCGGCAGCGCGTTGAAGGTGTCCACCAGCACGTGGTAGGCGGGGCGGTTGGCGATCTGCAGGATGTAGTTCCGGTCGGACTTCGTGATGGTCCACGGCGCGCCGATCGGTGTGCAGCCCTGCGATGTCACGCTCACGAGCTTCACGTCGCCGCCGATCCCGACGGCGACCGCTCCTTCCTCGAAGACATCTCCGTCGAGGTAGACCTGCGTGCGCTGTTCCTGCATCACGCCGCTCGCCAGGCCGCCGACCGACGGCACGCCGGGATACGCGGCGTTCCAACCGCGCAGCCACGCCTCGCCGTCGAGGTCGAACGGGTCCGCGAACACCAGCCAGCCGTTGCACTTCCCCGGACCGACGCCGGTGAGCGAGTGCCAATCGGACGGCGTCGCCGCCCCGGCCACATCTTCGTCCGCGAAATGCAGCGCCTTCAGGTCCGCGCCCGGAAGATGGAGCAGTTGTAGCGCGATGCCCGGCGCGTCCTCGATCTCTTCGCCGCCGGCGATGAGGCTCTGGCTCGAACAGCCGATGAGCAGCGGCACGCGCGCGTTGAGCCGGACGACCTCGAGCACCTCGGCGGCGACGTCGAAGAACTGAGGGGTGAGGAAGACCACCCCGAGCGACACGGACGGCGCGTCGAGACGCGCGCGGAGCTGGGCGGCCCAGCGCCCGAGGCGGACCTCGTCCCATCCGCCGGTGTAGTGCCCGGCGACAGCGAACGGCTGGTTCATGGATGGACCATAGGGGCGGACCGTCGGCCTGCAAGGCGCGGTGATGGCGCGGGTGCGGCGAGACGAGCCGGAGGTCGCGCGGAGGCCGTGGCTCCGGTCGCGCCGACCCGTCTGGAAAATCCGCACGGGGCGCCCCTACATCCCGCCCTTCCGGGCAGGCTGTCAGCCGGAACCATTCAAAAGGATCCGGGTGGAACGGCCAACTTGGCCGTTCTCGGCGGCAACTTGCAGCCGAGTTTCGGCACCGCCAGCGCACCCACAAAAAGTTGCATTCCCGGCGCACCCAGAGCGGCGGGCGAGTCGCCCGCCACAACGGGTCGGTGACCCGTTCCCCCCAGACCTCTACTTCATCGTTCCGGCTCAGCGGAGTGTGTCCTCCGGTTTCAGGATCCACGCCGAGGGATGTCGGGCGAGGCCGATGTGCGGATAGTAATCCACGGCCTTCGGCGCGGAGAGAAGGATGAGCAGGGCGTCCGGGGCCGCCTTCCGCACGCGCTCGATCAGCTCCTTCCCGATTCCTTGGCGCTGGTGCGAGACCCGGACCGCGAGATCGCGGAGATAGGTGCAATAGACATGGTCCGTGAGCGCCCGAGCGATACCGACCGGCTGGTCGCCGTCCCAAGCGGTGACCACGAGGTCGGCGTTCTTGATCATCGCGGCGATCCGCTTCC
Organism: Verrucomicrobiota bacterium; assembly: GCA_031384285.1. Classification (GTDB taxonomy): domain Bacteria; phylum Verrucomicrobiota; class Verrucomicrobiia; order Limisphaerales; family UBA9464; genus CAIVQB01. The sequence continues at coordinate 655 of JANNAJ010000295.1, read as the reverse complement.
GGTCGTCGATCGGACGTCGCTCGCCGAGCGTCGACGCCCGGTAGAGTTCGATGACGGCATCGATGCCGAGGTCGTTCCCGGTCCGGTAGGTGATCGCCATGGGCCGAGGCTGCTGGGACGGACCGATGACCACAAGCCGGGGGTCGGAGGACGATGCCGGTGGAGCGACGCCCGGGCCGAAGTCCCGGTCATCGGCCGCGTCCCGGGCCCGCTTCAACCCGTCACGACCGCGCCGTTGCGCAGGCGGATCATGTGTCGGCAGCGCTTCGCCAGCTCGAGGTCGTGCGTGACGAGCACCAGAGCGGTGCCGGCGGCGGCATTGAGGTCGAAGACCATGTCCACGACCAGGCTCGCGGTGTCGCCGTCGAGGTTCCCGGTCGGTTCGTCGGCGAAAAGGATCTGCGGTCGGTTCACGAACGCCCGGGCGAGCGCGACGCGCTGCTGCTCTCCGCCGCTGAGCTGCGCCGGATAATGGTGCATGCGTTCGCCGAGCCCGACCTTGGCGAGCAGCTGCTCCGCCTGTCTCCGGTCCGCCCCGTGTCCGCGCAGCTCGAGCGGCACGAGCACGTTCTCCAGCGCGGTCAGGGTGCTGAGCAGCTGGAAGTTCTGGAAGATGAAGCCGACGTGGTCGTTGCGGACGCGTGCGCGTGCGTCC
>JANNAJ010000174.1:0-9707 GCA_031384285.1 Verrucomicrobiota bacterium | reverse complement strand
AGAATCCCCACCCCCCGGCCGCCTGGACGATTGCATTCTTGATCGCCTCGGCTTTTTCGGAATGGCGACGCGGCGCTTCCGGTTGCTCCTCTTCAATGGTCGGAGCCGGCGAGGATTTATCGTCGGGAGCCGCTACCTGGGCCGGTTTCGTGGCAACTGGTGGCGACTCGGATTCGTCCTCTGGGGTCGCTGCTGCCGGCGAAGGTGTGTCGTCGGGAACTGCCGGCTCGGAGGGTTTGGCGGCCGGTTTCGCTGCGACCGGTGGCAGCTCCGGAACGCTCGACTCGGGAGGCTGAGCGGTCGGTGGCTTAGCCGGCGGGTCGGCCGCTTCAACGGGTTCAACCGGCTTGGTCGGTGGCTTGAGCGTCTTACGGGGCGGAGCCTTTGCCGTGCTTCCGCCGGAGCTGCCCGGAGGTGCGGGTGGCGGCCCGGGTGGACGTGGAGCCGGCTCGTCTTCCTCCCCCGGCGAATCGTCCCCGTCGTCTTTGGGCTTCTTCGACAGTTTGGTGAACGGATCGGCCACGTCCGGTGGTCGCGGGGCCGTGGCGAAGTCTCCCAGCTCCCGCTCGATGTCCGCGATGGGCGTGCAGTAGCGGAGGCGGGTCCGTGCCAACAGGTCGGAGTATGCGTCGGCGTGCGACCGTTCGGCCTCCGGGATATGGAACGTCTCCAGATTGAACGAGGCGTCGCGGGGGCCGACCCGCACGAGGGCCTGCAGCCGGGGCAGGTTCATCAAATCGGGGGCGGAGAACCCACCGAACTCGTCGGCCAGCTTCCGCGCGTCATCGCCGCTGACCTGGAAGCAGATCTTGGTGCGGCAGCTTCCGGTCACCGCGCGGTAGATCTCCTTGTCGCTCTTCAGCTGGTCGAGGAACTGGTGGGCCAGGGTGAGGCCCAGCCCATATTTGCGAGCGCCTACCAGGATCTCGCTGATCGTCGGGGTCAGCATCTCCCCCGCCTCGTCCACCAAGAGCATGAACGGCCGCCGCGCTTCCCGGCTCTTGGCCTGCCGGGCGATGGCCGTCTGGTAGAACTTCGAGACCAGCAGGCCGCCAAGCAGGTAGGCGTTCTGCCGTTGGATGATCCCCCGGCTCAGGCGGGCGAGGAAGATCTTGCCCGAGTCCATGATGTCGGCGAAGTCGAGCCGGTTCGCCCGTTGGCCGAGGATGTTCCGGACCGAATGCTGCCAGAACAGGTTGTCCAAGCGCGTGCCGATGGAACCCAGCGACGCCTTGTTGGCGAGGAGCGCGTCGTGTTCCCAGAAGTAGACGACCTCCCGGTCGGTTACCGTCTGGAGGAACTTCGTCCGGAAGCCCGGCTCCATGAGGAACCGCCGCAACTCGGGCAGCGTCCCGCCCCGGCTGCTCCGCAGGAACGCCAGCACCGCGATGCTCGGTTATCGCATGCCCGCCGAATGGGAGCCGCACGCCGGCACCTGGTTCAGCTGGCCCCGCCCGGAAGGCATCAGCTTCCCCGGCAAGTACGACACGGTCCCGCCGGTCTACGCCGAGCTGATCAAGCACCTCGTCACCGTCGAGGACGTCCATATCAACGTCTGGCACACCGAGATGGAGGCCTGGGTGTGCGGGCTGTTGACCGGGCTGGGCGTGCCGCTGGCGCGCGTCCGCTTCCACCACTTCCCGAGGCACGAGCCGTGGTGCCGCGACCATGGTCCGAACTTCGTCGTGCGCGAGCGGGCCGCTGATCGGTCTTGGGCCGACGGGCCATGAGTTCGAGCTTCGACTGCTCTTCAGGGCCGAGGATCAAGGGCTTGGTCGGTCGTCCGGTTGCCACGACACGACGATACCATCCTCTGGGAACATATTGATCGAACCAATCGCTCACCACACCAGGATGCAGGAAACCGGGCCGGCAATCATCCGTGCCTCTTCCGTGCGGACCACGCGCACAGCGCCGCCGCTGGCAGTCCACGCCATGAGGTGACGTTGAAGCGAAGGAGTCGGGGCTCGTGGACCAGCTTCTTCCATTGCTCGGTCGGGGACCACACGTCCCAGTCGAGAACGGAACCCTCGTATCGATGGGTCGATCCCGCTGGGTCCGATGCATCTGTCCTGGGCCGGACCGGGTCGCATCCAAAGCAACCGCTCACGAACAGGGCTTTGTCTATGAGGCAGGGAAACACCCCATACCGAGAGACCCGCAACTTGTGGACGTTGACGCGGCACGTTTGGCGAGCGGCGATGACGGGCAAACGCGAGTCGGCCTGAACGAGCTTGACCAGGTTCTGGTTGTTTCAGGGTCCTCGGGCGAACGGCCCAGCAGACCGGCTGACACGGTCGAAGATGATACAGAACAAAAAATACCGTCGAGATCGAGGAGGGCCTCAAATCGCCACGGCGCAGGAACCTCTGAACTTTGTCCGTCGGCTGTGAACCTTACGCCATGATCACCAATCCGCTGAAGGAAGGTACCTTGACCGATAACTCTGAAGGGCTCGGAACCGTCACGCCCGATATGGTCCAGGCCCGTGCCACGGAGCTCGCGGTCATCAACGGCCGCTCGGCGCATGGTGCGACGAGGGCCGACCGGCAACAGGCCAGGCAGGAATTGTCGGGCGATCCGCAAGCGGACCCCATCGTCTCCGTGCTCGAGGCCGCGCCTGAATCCGAGCGATGGGACCCGGTGCACGGCTCGACCGGATCCAAGGTGGCGGTCGCTCCTAGCGAAGACGAAGACGAAGAGGGGCGGAGCGACAACGAGCGGCTTGTCGATCAGGGGATCGCCGGTGCGGAGCACGACCGAAGACTCCAAGCGGCACGATCGTCAGCCGAATGAAGCCAGGACTCGAAATCGGGACGTCTCTTCAGGCCACCGTCTCCGCGCTGCTTGTTCCTGCCAAGGGCATCTTGGCGGCCGATGAGAGCTTTTCGACCATCGGAAGGCGTTTCGCGGCTCTGGGCATCCCGTCCACGGAAGACAACCGGCGCGCCTACCGCGAGCTGTTGTTCGACACGCCGGGGTTGGGGGATTTCATCAGCGGAGCGATCTTGTTCGACGAGACGGTCCGCCAGAACACGGCGAGCGGGACCTCGATGCCGGAGGTGCTCACCCGTCAGTCGATACTTCCCGGCATCAAGGTCGATGCGGGCTTGGCGGCCTTTCCTGGCTTCGAAGAGGAGATGTTCACCCAGGGCATCGACGGTCTTCGCCAGCGGCTCGCGGAGTATCGCAAGAGCGGCGCCCGATTCACCAAGTGGCGCGCGGTGACCTCCATCGGTCGAGGGCGGCCGACGAGGGCATGCATCCGATCCAACGCCGACGCGCTCGCTCTGTTCGCCTCGCTGAGCCAAGAGGCCGGCTTGGTCCCGATCGTCGAGCCGGAGGTCCTGATGGACGGCACCCACTCCATCGCGGTCTGCGAAGAGGTCACCCGTGCTGTTTTGCAGGCCGTCTTCGCTTCTCTCTTCGGGCACGGCGTGAGGTTGGAAGCCATGCTGCTGAAAACCGGGATGGTCATCTCTGGAAAAGACTGCGCCGAGCAGGCCGGTGATGCCCAAGTGGCCGATTCCACGCTCCGATGCTTCCGAAGATCGGTGCCGGCAGCCGTGCCGGGGATCGTCTTTCTCTCGGGGGGGCAAAGCGACGTGGCCGCGACGCGGGTCTTGAACGCGATCTGCCGGACAGGAGGCGCGCCATGGACCATCGGATTCTCGTTCGGACGAGCGTTGCAGGACGAAGCGTTGAAGACGTGGAATGGTTCGCCCGCCAACGTCGCAGCCGCGCAGGCAGCCCTTCTACACCGCGCGCGCTGCAATAGCGCGGCGCTGCTGGGCAAGTATTCCGCGGAGGCTGAAGGCTTCGAGCCGGGCCCGAGGGCGTCGGCGTGAGATCGAGTCGCTTGGCGGGCAGGGTTGCTCCCCTCGGATTGCTGACCGATGACCCGCGGTTCGTCGCCGCCTGCTTCAACCGGGCGCCCGAGCCGTCCGTGACGGCGCAGGAGGCGACATCAGAAATCTTCGGACATCGCGGTTCGTCGTTCAAACGCAGATCCAACGCAGCGCACGTCGTCCCGATCACCCAGGCGAGTGGTCTCCGTCGAACGCGACGAAGCATCACCGGTCCTATCGTCTTCGACATCGCCCTCGACGCTCTCTCAGCCGGCACCATGCGATTGGATCCGGGTGGCACGGCAAACTTGGCCGTTCTCGGCGGCAAACTGCCGCCGAGTTTCGGCACCGGCAGCGCGCACACCAATGGGTGCATTCCCGACGTACCTCGAGCGGCGGGCGAGTCGCCCGCCACAACAGGCCGGTGGCCTGTTCCACCCAGACCTCTACTGCATCGTTCCGGCTCAGCGCGGGCCGGAGTGACTACGTCGGAGGCGCTAGCAGCGATCATGGCCGGGGCGGACTCGTCATCCGATGTGAAGCTCCAGGCAAGGAGGTGGATTCCATGTGAGCGGATGCAGTGCGTTCCGACGACCCACCGGCGCGACGCACTCACGCCTCACGTCGACGATCTCGCCGCCGTGATCGGCCTGGAGACCGGCCGCGCGGCCAAGCTTCGCCTCCTCGTCGATCACCATCGTCCCGCCAGCCTGTCGATCGCTGTTCCAGCGGATAAGATCCAGCCCGGCCGACCCACCTCCAGGGTGAAACTGAGATGTCCTCTCCGATAGATTCAAAACCCTCGCGGATCGTCTCCCGGCTGTTCTCCGAATGGATCGTCGAGGGTGTCCTGTCCCGCTCGATGTCGGCGGCTCCGCCACTCAGGGCGGAGCTCTTCAGCGAGGAGCAACTGACCCAGCACGCGATGCGCTTGGCGGGATCGCATCGCGTCACCGAGCGCCGTGGAACCGACCGGCTCCTGTCCCGGCTCGACGACAACGAATCCGTTTTCAGGTCCTTCAACCGAGCGGCCTTGGCGGCCAACCACGTCCGCCGGGTGACGCCCGCCGCCGAATGGCTGTTCGACAATTTCTATCTGGTCGAAGAGCACATCCAGATAGGCCGGCGTCATCTTCCCGAGGGCTACAGCCGGGAGCTGCCGCGTCTGCTGGACGGTCCATCGGCCGGCCTGCCGCGCGTCTACGAGATCGTGCTCGAGTACATCTCGCACGTGGACGCGCAGATCGACGGCGCACCGCTCCGGGCTTTCGTCGCAGCGTACCAATCGGTCGCTCCGTTGAAGCTCGGCGAGCTTTGGGCCATCCCGATCATGCTGCGCCTGGGTCTGATCGAGAACCTCAGGCGGGTGACCGACCTGCTGGCCGTTGCCCGCGATCAACGGGATCTCGCGGACAAGTGGGTCGACCGTCTGCAGGCCGTCGCCGAGAAGAACCCGTCGCGGCTGGTCATCGTGGTGGCCGACATGGCCGGGTCCGAGCTCCCGGTATCCAGCGCGTTCGTGGCGGAGTTCTGTCAACGCTTGGCCCAGCAGAGCCCCGTCATGCACCTGGCAAGGAGCTGGCTGGAGCAGCGGTTGGTCGAACACGGGCTCACCATCGAACATCTGGTCCATCGGGAAAGCCAACATCAGGCGGCCGACCAGGTCTCGGTCAGCCACAGCATCTCGAGCTTGCGCGGGTTGGGCGCGCTGGACTGGAAGGAGTTCGTCGAGGGCCAGAGCGTGGTGGAAGCGACCTTGCGCGGGGATCCCGGCGGAGTCTATCCGGTGATGGATTTCGCCACGCGGGACCGTTACCGGCACGCGGTCGAACAGTTGGCGAGAGTTGGACCTCGCACCGAGGCTGAAGTGGCGGCGGATGCCGTCGCCCTTGCTGCAGAGGCGGGCCGGTTGGACGGGATCGATCATCGCACGGCCCATGTCGGCTTCTACCTGGTCGATGCCGGTCGCGTTCGGCTGAGCCGGCGCGTCGGCGCGCGCTGGCCTTGGCGAAACGTGATCGAGCGCACGATCCAACGGTTCCCGATGGCGTTCTACGGCGGTGGCATCGGGATCCTGACAACGGCCGCGGTCTTCGGCTTCGTTTGTCTGGCGGAGGGATCATCCACGATCGCTCTGACGCTTCTGTCGCTGGCTTTTCTCCTGCCGGCGAGCCAACTCGCGGTCGGGCTGATGAACTGGTGCTCCACCTTGCTGGTGAAACCGCGCCTGCTGCCGCGCCTGGATTTCTCCGAAGGGATCCCGACCGACCAAAGGACCATGGTCGTCGTCCCGACCCTGCTGACCGGTCCGGGACATGTGGACCATCTGATCGAGGCGCTGGAGATCCACTATCTTTCGAACCGGGACGCCAACCTGCATTTCGCGTTGCTGACCGATTTCTGCGACGCGGATCAGGAGACGCTTCCCGCAGATGGCCTGCTCCTGCAACGAGCGCAAACCGGCATCGAGACGCTCAACCAAAAGTATCCTCCCGGGAGACACGGGGGATTCTTCCTGTTCCATCGACCGCGTCTCTGGAATCCGGGCGAGGGGGCATGGATGGGCCACGAGCGGAAGCGGGGCAAATTGGCGGCCTTCAACGGGCTTTTGCGCGGTGGATCCAACGGCTGCTTTTCATCGGTGGTCGGCGATACCGCCATTCTCGGTGGTGTCCGGTATGTCATCTCGCTGGATACCGACACCCAGCTTCCGCGCGACTCCGCCCGTCTGCTGGTCGGGACGATGGCCCATCGGTTGAACCGGCCCGTCTTCGACGAGGCGAGCGGTATCGTCACCGCCGGCTATGGCATCCTCCAACCTCGTGTGGGCGCGAGCCTGCCGACAGCGCGACGCTCATGGTTTGTCCGGCTGTACGCCGGTGATGTCGGCATCGATCCCTATACCCGGGAAGTGTCCGACGTCTACCAGGACCTTTTCCACGAGGGGTCCTTCATCGGCAAAGGCATCTATGACGTGGACGCGTTCGAGCGGGCCATGTCGGGGCGTTTCCCGGGGAACACCGTGCTCAGCCACGATCTGCTGGAAGGCTGCTTGGCGCGCGCCGCGTTGGTCAGCGACGTCGAGCTCTATGAACCGTTTCCGTCCCGACACAACGTGGATGCCGGCCGGCGGCACCGGTGGATCCGCGGCGACTGGCAGATCGCCCCGTGGCTCCGGGCACGCGTCCCCGGCACGTCGGGTCCACTTCGGCTCAATCCGCTCTCGGCGATCTCCCAGTGGAAGCTCTTCGACAACCTCCGGCGAAGTCTGGTGCCGGGATCGATGCTGCTGTTCCTCGTCGGCTGCTGGCTGCTCTCGCCGACGGGAACGATTCTCGGGACGTTGCTGGTGCTCGGGGTCCTCTCCTTGCCGGGCCTGCTGGCGAACCTCTTCGCGACCCTTGGCAAGCCGGCCGAACTGCCTTGGGTCCTGCATCTGCAGGGCGTGGCGGAATCCGGGGGGCGGCAGCTGGGCCAGATCGTGCTGACCATCACGTTCCTGCCCTACGACGTCTTCCTCAGCTTGGACGCCATCGCCCGGACGCTCTCGCGGATGCTCGTCGCGCACCGGCACCTTCTGGAATGGCAGACTTCCGGCGAGGCCGAAAGCGAGGCCCGCTCCGGTCCGCTGGGCTTCTACGAAAAGATGTGGATCGCCCCTGCGATGGGCGTCGTCAGCGGCGGATCGATGGCCATCCTTCATCCCGCCCAGATCCTCGCGGTGCTCCCGATCGTCGGGCTTTGGCTGTTCGCGCCATGGATCGCGTGGTGGATCAGCCGGCCCTTGGTGAGCTTGCCGCCGAAGCTCTCCCCGGTGCAGACAGCCTTTCTGCGCCGCACCGCTCGCAAGACCTGGCACTACTTCGAGACCTTCGTCACCGAGCAGGAGAACTGGCTGCCGCCGGACAACTTCCAGGAGGTGCCTGCCGCGGTGATCGCTTCACGGACCTCGCCCACCAACATCGGGCTGGCCTTGCTCGCCAATCTCGCCGCGCACGATATGGGCCACCTTTCCACAGGCGGCCTGATCCGCCGCACCCAGGACACTTTCGCCACCTTGGACCGCTTGGAGAGGCACCGGGGCCACTTCTACAACTGGTATGATACCCGCACGCTCCTTCCGATGCTCCCGCTCTACGTCTCGAGCGTGGACAGCGGCAATCTCGCCGGTCATCTGCTGACGCTCGGCGCGGGCCTCCGCGAGCTGGCGGCGCGACCGGTCTATTCCCCGCAGCTGTTTGCCGGATTGCACGACACCGCGCAGGTGCTGCGCGGGCTCTTGGGTGAGAGCCGCCCCTTGCGGCAACTGATCGTCTCCCTTGCCCAATCGCCGTCGAGCCTGCGGACCGCCCACACCCTTTTGATCCGGGCCATTGGCGAGTCGTCCTTGGTGAGGGATGCCGCTTCAACGGAGTCGGGCGAAGCCCAGGATTGGGCCGACCGGTTGGTGCAAGATTGCACCGGTCAACTTGAGGAACTCGAGTTCATCGCGCCCTGGCTCGCCATGGGACCTTCCGCGGGCGATGCGGGCATCGACGCCGGGCTGGGTCCTCTCGGTCCCATGCCGACACTGCGGGACCTGGCCGGCTCGGCACCATCGACCGGCCCCGCCGCGGGCGCGGTCGGAACGTCCCCGGCACCTAGCGATGCAGGCGTCCGGGCGAGGGAACGCTTGGTCACGATCGGATCCCTCGCCCACCGATGCGACGAGATGGCAGCGATGGATTTCACCTTCCTGGTCGATCCGGACCGGGAACTCTTGGCCATCGGATTCAACGTCGCCGAGCGTCGCTGCGACACCGGATTCTATGACCTGCTCGCTTCGGAAGCGCGTCTGGCCAGCTACGTCGCCATCGCCCTCGGGCAGGTGCCGCAGGACCAATGGTTCTCGATGGGCCGCCTGCTGGTCGCGACGCGGGGCGAGCCCGTGCTGGTCTCTTGGAGCGGCTCGATGTTCGAATATCTGATGCCGTTGCTGGTGATGCCCACCTACGAGAACACGCTGTTGGACCATACCTGTCGCGCATCGGTGCGGCGGCAGATCGCCTACGGAAAGCTGCGCGGGGTCCCTTGGGGCATCTCCGAGTCGGGCTACAACCTCACCGACGCCCGGTCGAACTACCAATACCGCGCGTTCGGCGTCCCCGGCTTGGGTCTGAAACGAGGCCTGGCCGAGGACCTCGTGATCGCGCCCTACGCATCGGCGTTGGCTCTCTTGGTGGAGCCGGTCGCCGCTTGCGAGAACCTCCAACGACTGTCCGCCGAGGGCCGCGAGGGCCCCTATGGATTCTATGAGGCCGTGGACCACACGCCGTCGCGTCAACCACCGGGCGAATCGAGCGTCACCATCCGATCGTTCATGGCCCACCACCAAGGGATGAGCCTGGTCGCGCTCGTCAACGTCCTGCAGGACGGCCCCATGCCGCGGCGGTTCCTGGCCTGCCCCATGTTGAAGGCGGCCGAGCTGCTGCTGCAGGAGCGGTTGCCGAAGGTCGCCGCCTCCGTGTTCGCCGAGGACCTGACCTTGGAGACGACGCCCTTGATCGATGGAGATGGAGGCACCGTGATGCGGGTTTTCAAGAACCCGGGCCCGCCGGTCCCCGACGTGCATCTGCTCTCGAACGGACGCTACCACGTCGTGGTCACCAGCGCCGGTGGCGGCTACAGCCGGTGGCGCGATCTCGCGATCACCCGCTGGCGCGAGGACGCGACCCGCGATTGTTGGGGGACCTTCATCTATCTGCGCGACGTGGCGACGGGCGGATTCTGGTCCGCCACGCACCAACCGACCTCGCGCGGATCGAAGGACAACGAAGCGATCTTCACCCAGTCGCGCGCCGAGTTCCGGCAGGTGCAGGC
>JANNAJ010000101.1:0-5578 GCA_031384285.1 Verrucomicrobiota bacterium | reverse complement strand
GAGCCGTCGTTCTTCGAGCGGCTGGCCTTTCGGCTGTTCGCCTTCGTCATCAACCGGCCGGGGCTCTACCGCTTCGCCAAGGAGGCCGGCCGTCTGACCGAGCCGTTGCAGAAGCTGATCCGGAACACGCCGCTCGACCCGGCCCGCGCATGGACCGGAACGCGCGACCTGCCGCCGATGCCGGAACAGAGCTTCAAGGAATGGTGGGAGGAACGCCGATGACCGGACGCGAGAAGATCCTGGGCCGCATCCGCGAGGCGTTGACCGTTCCGGCGCCACATCCCGGCGCGCACGACGCACACGGAGGTCAGGCCCCGCACACCTCGTTCAACGGCCGACCGGTCCACGTCGCCCGCGGCTGGATGCCGCCCGGCGGCGACACCTTCGAGGAACAGGTCGCGCGCTTCCGGGCCGCGTCCGCCGAGCTGAAGACGGATTTCCGGTTCGTCGGCAGCCGTGACGAAGCGTTCGCCGAGCTGGCGCGGATCCGCGACACCGAAGGATGGAAGTCGGTCGCGACGCACCGGGCCGAGCTGCCGTCCGCAGCCGCGGCCTCGCTCAGTTTGCCGGTCATCCATACCGACGAAGGCTACGACGTGGACGCCCTCGAATCCTGCGACGTGGGCATCTCTGGCTGCGACGTCCTGGTGGCGCAGACGGGCACGGTGGTCGTCACCAACCGCAGCGCCGGCGGACGCGCCTTGAGCGTGCTGCCGCCGCACCATGTCGTGGTCGCCACGCGCGACCAGCTGGTGCGCGACCTGACCGCGGCGTTCGCTCGGGTGCAGGCGACCTACGGCGCCAGCTATCCGAGCATGATCTCCTTCATCACCGGACCGAGCCGCACGGGCGACATCGAGCGCATCCTCGTCCTCGGCGCGCACGGGCCGAAGAAGCTGACCGTGCTGTGCTGGTGAGGGCGCCGCATCGACGGTGGACCGCCGTTTATCGACCGTAAGGTCCCCGGACTCCTCGGCGACGTACGGGGGTGCCCTCGATGCAGCCCAGCAATCCGCAGACCGGTCATTCCCGTCGGAGGGCCCGACGTCTCGTCCTCCTGCTTTCGGCCGCCTTGGTCCTGATCGCCGGCGCGGCGTGGCTCCGGCCGAGATGGATGCAGGACGTCGCCGTCCGCGCTGCGCTGGATGCGGACAGCCTCGACGACACGGAGCTACGTGACGCCACTGCCGGCGATGGCCTGTCCGCCGGTACCATCGCCCGCTTCTGGGCCACCGGGCGGCTCCCGCATCGGCGGGCAGCAATCAGCGCGCTGACCGATCCGGAGCACAAGAGCCGCGAGCACGCGGCGTTGGCGGACCGCTTGCTGCCCGAAGCGGCCGTCGATCCCGACCTCGAAGTCCGGACAAGAGCGTTGGGAGCTCTGGCCAATCCTTTGGCTCCCGGACAATTCGCGGCAGCCGCTTGGCAACTGGACGATCCGGACCCCGAATCGCGACGGCTCGGGCTCCAGACGCTCCGCCGCACCGGGGGTCTCGGGCAAGTGCCGTGGGTCCTTCCATGCCTCGACGACCCGGACCCATCGGTGGCGCTCTTCGCTGATTCGGTGCTGCGTTCCTGGAGCGGCCGGGATTCCGGGATGCGGTTGTCACGGGTCTTGCCTGAACGGTCGAACCTCCTGGCACATCCGGTGGAAGAGGAAGACAAGGCAGCCATCCGGGGCGCGGCCGACGGATGGCGAGACTGGTGGGGTGCCCTGGAGAAACCCTCCAACCTCACAGGTCCGGTGCCGGCGCGGCCCGCTCCTATCCGGTTGCCCTGTCCGCCGATCCGGCTGCCCGACCTTTCCGGCCGCATTGTCGACGTGGAGTCGTTCCGCGGGAAACAGGTCATCCTGAACTTCTGGACCACATGGTGTCCGGCCTGTCTCGTGGAGCTCCCGCTCTTGTCGGAGCTCCAGCGGCGTCATCCGGACGACTTGGTGGTCATCGGCATCAGCCTCGATTCGGTGGAACCCGGAGTGCTCGCCGATGCCGCGGTCCAACCGGGGCGATCCGCCATGAAGGACCCGAAGGACGTGCGCAAGATCGTCGCCGCCGTGGCCGGCCGTCATCGCATCCGCTACCCGGTCCTGCTCGATCCCGAGAACGCGATCGGACGGAAGTTCAACGGCGGAGAACTTCCTACGAACGTCTTGCTCGACCGCGAAGGCTTCGTGCGGCGGCGGTTCGTCGGCGAACGATCGGTCGCCGTCTGGGAGGCGTTCTTGCGGGATGCCGAGAGACCCGTCCCGCCATCTCGCCGTTGATTCCTCGCAGGATCGCGCAAGGTCGCGTCATCAGAGGACAATCAGGACCGCCGTGTCACTTCTCGGTGCGCTCGCCGGCCGCCTTCCATGCGGTGATGCCGCCAGGGAAATGCCGGACATCGGTGTACCCGAGACGGCGGGCGGCCTTGGCTCCGGCTCGATACGCGGCGCAGCCCTCGTCGAGACAGTAGGCGACGACAAGCGCGCCTTTGTCCGCGGGAAGTTTCTCGGCGAGGCGCTCCTGGTCGTTGAGGAACCCGATGGCTCCGGGAATGTGGCCCTGATCCCAGACGAACGTGCCGTTCACATCGATGAGCGCTACGCGCTTCTCGGCGACGGCTTGTTTCAACTCCGCGAGCGTGATGACCGGGAAATCCCCGGCCATCGCGGTCAGAGTTGCGATGGCGAGCGCGAAGCCGAGACGGGTCGGACCTTTCATATCTTCGGGCGAAGCTAGGCACGTTGGCCGGGGCGTCAATCCGTCCTGGCCGCTCCGCGGGTCGCCAAAAATGTTTAGAGCCTGCGGAGACCTGATGCCACGATCCGGACGTGAGCCCGGAAACCATGCCGACCGCCGCCGCGCCGCTGGAGCGCCGCCTCACGCTGTTCCCGGCGACCGCGCTGAACATGGCCAACATGATCGGCGTGGGGCCGTTCATCACAATCCCCCTGCTCATGTCCGCCCTCGGCGGACCGCAGTCGCTGCTCGGTTGGCTCGTGGCGCTGGCCATCACCTTGCCCGACGCGCTCGTCTGGAGCGAACTGGGCGCCGCGCTTCCGGGATCCGGCGGCACGTACCGGTGGCTGCGCGAAGGGTTCGGTCCGCGGACATGGGGTCGCCTCATGGCCTTCCTCTTCATCTGGCAGTTCATCATCAGCGGTCCGATGGAGATCGCCTCGGGCTACATCGGCGTCGCGCAGTACCTCGATTACCTTTGGCCGGGGATGACCGTGGGCGGCGGCCTGACCTGGAAGGGCGGCGCGGTCGTGGTCGGCCTCGGGCTGCTGAACATCGGCCTGCTCTGGCGACCGATCGGCAGCCTCGGGAAGCTCATGGTCGTGCTCTGGACCGGCGTGATGCTCACCGTGGCTGTGGTGCTCGTGGGCGGCGCCATGAACTTCGACCCGCGCAAGGCCTTCGACTTCCCGGCCAACCCGTGGGCCTTCTCTTCCGGCTTCTTGCTCGGCCTCGGCGCGGCGGCACGGGTGGGTCTCTATGATTTCCTCGGCTACTACGATGTCTGCTACCTAGGCGACGAGGTGAAGGATCCGGGCCGGACCATCCCGCGCTCGGTCATCACCAGCCTCGTCGTGGTGGCGCTCATCTACATCGGTATCAACCTCGGCATCAACGGCGTGGTGTCGTGGCGCGAGTTCGTGCCGGCCGACCAGCATCCCGAGATCGCCAACTTCATCGCGTCGGTCTTCGTCGAGCGGCTCTACGGCAGGACGGCTGCGGGCATCTTCACCCTGATGGTCGTGTGGACCGCGCTCGGGTCGGTGTTCGCGCTGTTGCTCGGCTATTCCCGCATCCCGTACGCAGCGGCGCAGGACGGCACGTTCTTCCGCGTCTTCGGCCGGCTGCATCCCACGAAGCACTTCCCGCACATCTCGCTGCTCGTGCTCGGCGGGCTCGCCATCGCGGCGAGCTTCGTGTCGCTCGGCGTGGTGATCGACACGCTCATCGCGGCGCGGATCCTGATCCAGTTCGTCGGACAGATCGTCGCGCTCGTGCTCTTGCGGCGGAACGCTCCTTCCCTGCCTCGGCCGTACAAGGTCTGGCTCTATCCGTTGCCGTTGCTGGTCGCCGGCGCAGGGTGGCTGCTGGTGTTCGCCACCACTCCGCCGAAGGTGATCGGTTTCGCGCTCGGCGCGATGGCGCTGGGCGTCATCGGCTATCTCGGATGGGCGAAGGCGACAGTGAAGTGGCCGTTCGACCCTGAAGCCGCTCTCTGAACACCCGGGCATCGTCCCGGTGACCGGGCGGCTCCTTGTTTCCGGCACGGCTCTGGCTAATGTGCCCTCGTGAAACGCCTGCTCGGATCGGTTGTCGTGGCCGTTTTGTCCCTGGGCATCCTGCTAGGGCAAGACACGCGGTCCATCCGGCTGCGGAACGGCGTCATCAATACCCCGGCGCCTGCTGCGATCCACGCCGCAAAGGCCGTCGCCCCGGACCTTTCGGTGCCGCCGGTCACAGGGCTCTTCCTCCTCCAATTCACCAACCATCTCCAGACCGATTGGCGCGACGCGCTCCGCGCACAAGGCGTGGAGCTGCTGAGCTTCGTGCCGGACGACGCGTTCGTCGCCAGGCTGGACGGCGTGAGGCTCCAGGCGTTGCGCGGGTCCGGATACATCCGCTGGATCGGGCCGTTCGAACCTCGGCACAAGCTGCATCCCTCGCTGACCGCGGCGCTGGCCGGAGGCCTTGCCAAAGAAATCCCGGTGAAGCTGCTCCTGCGCCCGGGCGCGACGCCGGTCGAGATCCTGTCCGTGACCCGGGCGCTCCGGAGCGCCGTGACGCCCCGGACGCTGGGCGTCGGGACCTTCGTGGACGGGATC
Organism: Verrucomicrobiota bacterium; assembly: GCA_031384285.1. Lineage (GTDB taxonomy): Bacteria > Verrucomicrobiota > Verrucomicrobiia > Limisphaerales > UBA9464 > CAIVQB01. Next base: position 753 of record JANNAJ010000101.1, on the reverse strand, counting down.
GCGGGCGCGCGCCAGATCGCGTCGCTGGCGCGGTCGGATGCCGTGGTCTGGATCGAGCGGGCCCCGCGGATGAAGCTAGTGGACGAGGTCGCGACCAAGATCATCGCCGGCGAGACGACCGGTCCCGGCACGCTCGCGCATGTCCATCAGCTCGGCTTCGACGGTCGCGGAGTGACGGTCGCGGTCGCCGATTCCGGGCTCGATTCCGGCGACGTGACCGACATCCACCCCGACCTCGCCGGCCGCGTCGACGCTCTCTTCGCCTACGACGGGCTTCCCGACGCCAGCGACGAGCACAGCCACGGCACGCACGTCGCCGGCATCGTCGCGGGCAACGGCGCCAGCGGAGAGAAGGACGACGAAGGCCACCTCTGGGGTCTCGGTGTCGCACCCGGTGCGCATATCGTCGCCCAACGGATCTTCGACGGCGCTGGCGATTACCATCCGCCGGCGAGCTACGCGAAGCTGACCCAGGACGCCGTCCGCAGCGGCGCCTACGTCGGGTCGAACTCGTGGGGCGACGACACCGCGGGCCAGTACGACCTGAGCGCCGCGGAGTTCGACGCGCTCGTCCGCGACGCCGATCCGGACGTCCCTGGCGAGCAGCCGTATGTGCTCGAGTTCAGCAACGGCAACGCCGGCCCCGGAGGACAGACCGTCGGCAGCCCGGCTGTGGCCAAGAACGTCATCGCCACCGGAGCGACCGACAACAACCGCTTCGGCTTCGGCATCTACGATTCGGGCCAGGAGGTC
>JANNAJ010000088.1:0-1668 GCA_031384285.1 Verrucomicrobiota bacterium | reverse complement strand
CGGTGTCGAAACCGAACACCCGCGGCTGGGCGACGATCTCGCGCCGTCCGCCGCCGGAGAACGGGCGCACGAGATGGACGGTGTGCGTGGCCTGATACACCTCCAGCCAGTTGGACACCGTCGGCCGGCTCACCTGGCTTTCGCTGGCGATTTTGGTGATGTCGAGCATGCCACCGCTCTGGCGGAACAGCAGTTCGAGCACGCGCAGGAACCCGGCGCGCTTCTCCAGGCGGAACAGCTCCTGCACGTCGCGCGCGTAGTAGGAGTCGAGCCACTCGCCGTAGAACTCCGGGTCCCGTTCCTCGGCGAGCAACGCGGGCGGCAGGCCGCCGCGCAGGAGCCGGTCGCGCAGGTCGGTCACCCCGAAGGCCGGGAGCTCCTCGTGCAGCACCGGCGCCAGCGCGATCACCCGCTTCCGCCCCGTGAGGCTGTCGCGGAACTTTTGCGTCGCCGCCAAGGTCGAGGAGCCCGTCGCCAGGATCCTCAGCTTCGGGAACTCGTCCGCGCCGATCTTGAGCAGACGGCTGGGGTCGGGGAGCTGATGGACCTCATCCAGGACCACGACCGGCCGCTTGACAGCGCGATAGAAGCTCTCCGGGTCGCGCAACCGCTCGGCCACGCCGGGCAGGTCGCAGTTCAGGTATTCCGCGTCCGGGAGGCTTCTGGCGAGCACGGTCTTGCCCGTGCGCCGCGGCCCGCACAGCCAGATCACCGGCGCCTGTTTCCAGGCCGCGTGCAACCGGTCCGTCCAGAACGGGCGCTCAATCATGCAACCCAACTTTACGTTTAGACGGCTAAACGTAAACCCGAAATTCTGGACGGATTTGCATGAGCCAGCGTCCCTCCCCTCGGCCGACTGCCGCCGCAAAAAGAAATCCTGAAAGGTCCGCCCCGGCGCGGCGTTGAACGGGGAGATGAACAAGAAACCATCCACTGCCACCACCGGCGATCGCCCCGGCTCCGACCGGGCGCACCCCGCCTTCCACTCCGCGCGCCGCGTTCCCCGCTCCGCGTTCACGCTGATCGAGTTGCTGGTCGTCATCGCCATCATCGCGATCCTGGCGGGGATGCTCCTGCCGGCGCTGGGCAAGGCGAAGGCCAAGGCCACCGGCATCGCCTGCGTGAACAACCTCCGGCAGCTCCAGCTCGCGTGGACGATGTATGCCGACGACAACAAGGAAGTGATGCCGCCGAACAACTCCGGCGATGTCGGCGGGCTATGGACCGGCCGGCCCGGCTCGTGGGTGCTCGGCAACGCCCAGCGCGACACCGCCGTCACGAACCTCGAGGCCGGGTTGCTCTATCCTTACGTGAAGAGCCCGGGCACCTATCGCTGCCCGGCCGACCGCTCCCTCGCCACGGGACCGGCAAAGAAACCCCGGATCCGCAGCTACTCGATCAACGGCGCGTTGAACCCCTTGAACGGCTGGACCGACGGGCCGCCTTACCTCATCTACCGGAAACTGAGCCGCATCCCGTTGCCGTCGCCCTCCGGTCTCCAAGTGTTCATCGAGGAGCAGGAACGCAGCATCGGCGCCGGGGATTTCTTCTGGCTCGCCCAGGACGGCGGCACCTGGGGCGGGCTCCCCGCCGACCGGCACGGTCAGGGCGGCGTGGTGAGCCTAGCCGACGGCCACGCGGAGCTGCGGCGCTGGCGCTGGCCGAAGC
>JANNAJ010000059.1:0-14002 GCA_031384285.1 Verrucomicrobiota bacterium | reverse complement strand
GGCTTGTAGCCGTTGAAATGGAGACAGTCGTCGTGGATGCCAGCGGTCATCGTTCGGACTCCGATTAGACCGGTCGGCGCTCCGGCAAGCAAGCTGGCCTGTAGCGCGTTGGTCCCGGGGGGGCGCATCTCGACACTGCCCCCGATTAGAAAGGGAACCAGAGCTTCTCCCAGTGGTCATTGCGACGTGCCTCGTCGAGGGAGCCCAGATGGCGGAGGCCGGTCGGGGTCCAGAACTGGCCCGGGCGTTTGAAGCGGCACTGCCGTTGACGGCAGGCCGACTCGACGGCGCCGGAGCCGATGGGACCGCTCTCTGCGAGGCTCTGGTAGCGCATCCGGTGGGCGTGGCCGGCGAAGTATCTCCGCTCCCGCCGGACGATCTTTCCCCGGGGACCGCGCGGAGGTTTGAGTCGGCGGATCTTGTCGAGGACCTGGACCTCCTGCCCGTGGCGCAGTTCATGGCGTCGTTGCTCCGCCCAATGTCCGGCGGCGGGCGTGTCCCCCCACATGGCCCGGGCGAGTTCACCGAGGTGTTCGCTTGCGTGATAGAAATCCAACACCTCTTCCGCTCCCGACCAGCGGTCCTTCACCAGCTTCCAGATCCAGGGCGCACCATCATTGACGCAGCGCACCCGGCGGGCCCCGGCCAGACCCCAACGTCGGGCTTCCCAATGCAGGCGCCGACCCAGTTCATCGGCCTCGCCCTGCCAGGCGACGACGCGTTTGTCGCTCAAGCATCCCCGGCCACCGGCGCTGGTGGCCCGCTGTTCCTCCCGATAGAACACGCCCAGCTTCAATTCGTGCCATTCCACGCGGTCTTCTGCGCCTTCGCCCGCCCCCCAACCAGAGCCCCGGAACCGGATCTGGCAACCGTCGATCATCAGGTTGGCCAAGGCGCTGGGCGCGCGCCCGGGCTCCGCGGGCGGAGGGGCTTGCGCGAGTCGTCCGGCGAGTTGTCGTTCCGCCCGGGCGCCGGCCTGCTGCACCAGTTGATGGATGGTCGAGTCCTCCACGGCGAGGCCCCACTTGGCCGCGACGGCGGCCGCCTCCTCGAAGGTGCCCGTCGCGGTGGCTGTGAAGCACAGCTTCTCCCGGGCTGCGGGAGTCAATTGCTGGTGGGCACCCACTCCCCAGCTTTCCAGCAACGGATGGCCCCAGTGGCCGTCCGTGGGGTCCTGCCCGTAGCAGAGCTGCAACTCAACGACGCCGAAGACGCTGCGCAGCCGCTTCCGCCGGCACCGCCGACGGATCGCCCGCCTTTGGCTCAGGGGGGAAAACCTCGCCATCCTTGCGGGCGAGTTCCTGGAGGCGTTGTTCCAACCGTCGCCGGGTCCATTCCCGTCCCTCGGCCTCGACCTCCAACTCAAGTTCAAACAGGGACGGCACCGCCCCAGCTTTCTTCGCTTCGCTCATGGCTCCTTTCCTTCGAGAGGCAAGGCACTGGGTTCCTCACGCCTCTCCCCACCAACTATGGGGGCAGTGTCAAGATGCGCCCCCCGCGACCTGCGCGGGCACCGGTCGTCGACAAGACCGTTTCTGGCCGGATCAAGCCGGATCGGGAACGAGGAAGGGAGCGAACTCCGAGCGCAGGTGCGGCGGGAGCCGGACGCGGAACTTCGCCACCTCGCCGCTGTAATCGCGCTCGACGACCTGACCGACCGCGTGCAGCCGGGCGATGACGTCGGGCGAATCGTGCGGCACCGCCACGGAGACGAAATCGCGGATGGGCCGCAGCATCACGCCGAGCTCGGCCATCAGCTCGGCGAAACCGGTGCGGGTCCGCGCCGAGATGCAGACCGATCGCGGATACCGGGCCGCGAGCCGTTCCGCCATCGCGGCGCCGGCCTCGCGATCGACCTTGTTGAAGACCATCAGGGTCGGTTTCTGCGAGGCGCCGATCTCGGACAGCACCTGGTCCACGGCTTGTATCTGTTGCTCGGCGTTCACGTGGCTCGCGTCCACGACGTGCACCAGCAGCTCGGCCTCGACGACCTCCTCCAGCGTGGCCTTGAACGCCTCGACGAGGCCGTGCGGGAGCTTACGGATGAACCCGACGGTGTCGGACAGCAGGACGTTCTGGTTGGTCGGTAGGCGGAGCCGGCGGGTGGTCGGATCGAGCGTGGCGAAGAGCTTGTCCTCGGCCAACGCGTCGGCGCCGGTCAGCGCGTTGAGCAGGGTGGATTTGCCGGCGTTGGTGTAGCCGACGATCGATGCGAGCGGCCATTGGTGGCGCTGGCGTCCGGCCCGCTGCGTCGCGCGCTGCTTGCGGACGATGGCGAGCTCGTCCTTGAGCTTGAGGATGCGCTCGGAGGTCTTGCGACGGTCGGCCTCGAGCTGGGATTCGCCTTCGCCGCCGATGGATCCGGTGGAACCGCGCTGCCGGGAAAGGTGGGTCCAGAAGCGGGTCAACCGCGGCATGAGGTACTCGAGCTGGGCCAGCTCGACCTGCAGCTTGCCTTCGCGGGTGCGCGCGCGCTGGGCGAAGATTTCGAGGATCAGCGCGGTGCGGTCGAGCAGTTTGCACTCGAAGATCTTCTCCAGGTTGCGGCCCTGGGCGCCGGACAGCTCGTCGTCGAAGATCACGGTGTCCACCTCCTGCTCCTTGCAGTACCTGGCGAACTCCTCCGCCTTGCCCGCGCCGATGTAGGTGCCCGGATGCGGCGACTCCAGCTTCTGCGTGCCGTCGCCCACGACCTGCGCACCGACCGTGCCGGCCAGCTCGGCGAGTTCGTCGAGCGAATCGCGGACGTCCAAGGTGGAGCGGGACTTCAGCTCCACGCCGATGAGGAAGGCGCGATCGGTTTTCTTGCCGGCGGTGTCGAGGAGGGCTTTCAAACTGGGTCGAGGCGCGGAGCGTAACGGAAGGCGGCCCGGTGTCCAACGGCGGTATGGCCGCGGGTGCCGGAGCTCACAAGGGGACGACCTTGAGCCATCCGACCTCGCCGAACTCGGCACGGAAGCCCGGCACCGCGGCTTCCGCGGACGCCACGTCCGGGAACATGGCGAAGGTCGTCGATCCGCTGCCGCTCATCAAAGCGCCGAACGCGCCGCGAGCGCGCAGGAACTCCTGGTAGAGCGCGAGGATAGGATACTTCTCGAGCACCGGTGCTTCGAGCGAGTTGTGGAGCGCGGCGCCGGCCCGGATGAGGTCGCCCGAATGGAACAGCCCGGCGACCTCGGCAGCGCGACCGGGCCGGCCGTTGAGCGAATCCGGGAACCGCGCCAACTCCTTGAAAGCCCAAGGGGTCGGGATCCCGAAGCCGGGATGGAAGAGGAACATCGCGCAACCGCGGAGCGCCGTGAACGGCGCCAACGGGATGATGCGCTCGCCGCGTCCGCCGGCGAGCGCCGGTCCGGGCTGGAGGAAGAAATTGACGTCGCTGCCCAACGTGGCGGCGATGGTGTCGAGCGCGGTCGCATCCAGCGGTCCGCCGAACAGCTCGTCCAGCAACAGCAGGGTCACCGCCGCGTTCGCGCTGCCGCCGCCGAGCCCCGCGGCGAGCGGGAGCCGCTTCTCCAGATGGATCCGCACACCGGCGGAGATCCCCGCCGCTGCCAGGAACTTCGACGCGGCCCGGTGGACGAGATTCGTGCCGTCGCAAGGCAACGCCGGATCATCGCACGTCAACGTGATCCCGGTCGTCTCCTCCTCGACCACGAGGCGGTCGTACAACGGCACCGGAAAAAAGAGCGTCTCCAGCTCGTGGAACCCGTCCGGGCGTTTGCCGAGGATATCCAGCAGCAGGTTGACCTTGCAGGGGGAGAGCCGCTCGATGCGCATCAAAAAAAACGCGCCAACGGTCGGTTGGCGCGCAGGAGAATATTTGCCCGGGACCTTAGTCCCCGAGGACTTTGAAGCGGCTTCCCGGGAACATCGGCGCGATGTCCGAGCCATCGAAACCGAGGCGCGTGTCGGTGTGGATGGCCGGGTTGTCGAGCGCACCGGGCTTGTAGCTGTCGGGATAGACCGGATGCTCCGGGTAGAAATACGGATCGCTCGGGATCGGGAAGGTCACGACCTCGAAGGCGCCGACCGCGGTGCGTCCGATGGTGCGGTTGATCCCGTGGATCAGACCCCGCGAACCCGCCACGTCCGCACCGTCCCAAAGATAGCTCTGCTCGTAGGAACGAGTGAGCTCGCCCATGCGGAAAGGCTCGGAAAGATTGTTGAGGCCGCGGCCGAGCTTCTTTTCGGCGCTGGCGCAACCGGTCAGCAAGACTGCGAGACCGGCCAAGGCGTACAAGGACTTCGTGGGGCGCATATGGAAATGTTTGACGCAGAAAAATTAGACGGGCCGGCGCGTCAGGCAAGCACCGAGTTTGCGAGAAACCCTTCCGCGGGCCGTTTGCTTTCGCACGTTCCCCAAACCTCCGCCCTGTCTCGGCGAACGCTTCCGGTGGTCCCTTTGGCGGGGTCACGATAGCCGGGACCAAGCCCGGGAAAGATCTCGAGGCCGGGATCGGTCGATGGAGCCGGAGGATCCGGTGGGCGTGCCTGTCGTCGAGAACGCGCTGGACCGCGGGCATAACGGAGCGGTCGTCGCCGAAAGCGGCGCCCGCGGCTGGTGCGGGAGGTCGCCTCGTCTCTTGCGATGGTAAAAATCCTTTGGCGCGCGGTCATGGACCGGACCTCGTCCTCCTCCGCTCACGAGGGACGCCGGCGCGTCGGTCACGGCTCCGGCAGCCGGTGGAAGTTCTCCTGCTCGATGCGCGTGCGGACGCGGAAGCCGGAGAAGAGCTTGCGTCCCTCGGCGTAGCTGCCGAGCCCGGTGTTGAACCAGAAGCCGTCCTGCTGCCGCCGGCGCTCGATGGTGAAGTCCAGCCGGTCCACGGTCGCGACGATGCCGCCGAGGATGCTCAGCGGTTCCTTGAGATGCGCGTCCACTTTCACCAGCTCGGATTCCTCCGCGTCGATCCAGATGCGACCGACGAGCAGGTCCAGCGCGCGGTCCGAGGTGTCCTTCGCCGTCCGGCCCGGCATCGCCGTGAACTTCAGGACGTGGGCCGGGCGTCCGTCGATCGGTTCGGTGCCGGCGAACTCGTAGCGGAAACGGCGGACGAGCTTCTCGTCGACGAAATCCGGTCCCCGCTCGCGGGCCTTGTCCTTGCGCTCGGCGAAACGCCGGCGCTCCTCCGTCTCCATCGCGCGCTCGCGATCGTTCTCAGGGGCGGTCGGCGCGCGCGCCCCGAGCTTCAGCAGCCGCACGCGCTGTTCCTCGCCGCGGAGCTCGACGGTGTGCTCCTTGGTCTTGCGCTCTTTCACCTGGCCGTCGGACCCGAGTTCTTCCCTGACCGTGCGCCGGATGCAGGTGTGGTGCTGGGCCGCGAGCCGCTCCGGCGTGGTCCGGCAACGTTCCAAGAAGCGCGCGATGATCTCGTCCGCAACGGGTCGCGGGCCGGCCTCCGCGCCGAGCGGCGACAACGGCAGCAACGACACCCATCCGAGCAGCAGCAGCAATCCACGCCTCATGCCGGTGGATCTAGCCGCGGACCGGCGCGCCGTCAAACCGTGGCTCGGTCATCGCCGCGCACACCCGTCCTCGTGACGGGCCCGTCACCGGGCCGCCGCCGCGCGTTCCTGCATTCGGATCCGCATCCGGTCGAGCCACGCGGTCTGCGGCGGCATGAGGAACCGGCGCTGGACGCGGTCGACCGCCTGCAGGCACTCGGAGGGACGGCCCTCCTCCGCAGCGAGCTCCGCGCGGGCGAGAGCCACCATCGTCTGCTCCAACGGCCCCAGGCCGTGTTCGTCGATCGCGAGCAACATCGGTCTGGCGGCGGCGGGGAGCCCGTTCTGGAGGAGGGCGAAGGCGTGGTTGAGGCGTGTGGGGAGCGCGGTCGGCGCGACCGCGAGACCCCGACGCGTCAACCCCAAGAGGAGGGCCGGGTCCTGCCGGTTGATGATCAACGCCGCGGCGAGGTCGTTGACGGCCCCGGGTTGGTCGGGCGTGAGCGCGTGGTGCCGCCGGGCCGCTTCGAGCAGCAGCGCCGCGTCGCGGGTCCGGTAGGCGGCCTGCTGCATCATCTGCCAATATCCGGGATCCGTGCGGAGCGCCGGCTCGTGGTCGCGGAGAAGTTCCAGCGCGGGTGCCGACGCGCCGTGGGCGAGGAGGTCCCGCGCGGTCCGGAGGGCGACGGCCTCGTCGCGGATGGCCAAGGAGGGGACCTTCGCGAACGCCGCCATCGCCGTGTTGGTGCGTCGCAGGGAGACCTCGGCCAATCCGTCGAGATAATGGCCGAAACCGCCGAGCGAGATCCGGGTGAGATCGTTCCGGCGGATCTCCAACGCCACTTCGTGGAGCTCTTCCCAACGCTGCTGCCGGGCCAGCAGCTCGGTGAGCGCGAGCCATACGTCGCTGGTCACGCCCAAGGTCGGCACGAAACGGCGCAGGAGCCGGATCGCGTGGTCGTCGAGCCCGAGCCGGAGGAAGGCCTCGGTCAGGCCGAGCACCTCGGTGGAGCTGACCGGCGGGTCGGCGAAGCGGAGCGCTAGCTGGACGGCTTCGTCGCGCCGACCGGCTCGGCGCAGAAGGTCCCAGTGCGCCGCGTGCTCGAGCGGTTGGTCGCGATGCAGGTCGCGCAGGCCGGCCAGGTTGACGTCGTAGGCGGCGAGGTCCCGGCGGATGTGCGACGCCAAGAGAAGCAAACGGAGCGCCTGTTCACGCAAGGCCGGGGGGCCGGAACGCTTGGCTTCTTCGAGCATCCGGCGTCCTGCGGACGCCGTCGCCCCGCCCCAGTTCGCCTGTGCCGCTGAATCGTATAGCCGGAGCTCGGGATCGTCGGTGGCCGCGGCCAGGGGCAGCTTCCCGCGCGCCTCGTTGAAGGCGGCCTCCGAGCCGCCTCGTAGCAAGGCCTTCACCCGGGCGACCTGTTGGCGTGGGGTCGGTCGTTGCAGGGCGCCGGTCAGACGGAGCAGCAGGTCGTCGACCCGGTAGTGCTGGCAGGCCTCGATCGCGAGGTCCAGGTCGGCGGCGTTGGTCGAGGTGAGGCGGAGAAGCCAGAACGTGTCGCCGATGGCCCTCGAAAAACGGGCGGCATCGCGCGGCGGCAACCGCATGAGGTTCGAGATCGATCGGCGCAGCAGCGCCGGGTCGCCCGGGTCCAGGAGCACCGCGGCACGCCAGTGGTATGCCGCATCATCGAACCGGCGACGCGCCTCCGCGTTCCGGGCCATGCCGGCCCGGACCGATGCCTCGGCCATGTCGATCCAGCTCACGCGGATGACCGGCGAGATTCCTGGAGGTGTCACGATCCAGACCTTGGGGAGGCTGGCCGAGATGAGCACCACGACCAGCGCACAACCGGCCCAAGCGTACCGGAAGCGGCGCTCGAACAGGAGATGACGGAAAAGGGGCCATTCCGCCAGCCGATGCAAGATATCGTCCGGCGTCCATATCCACCAGCGCCCGATCGGCAGGTGGGGCGGTGCTGCATCCGCGGTTGGAGGATCTTCGGCCATGGCCCGACGACATTCCTTCGGAGCGCGACGCCGGACACCGTCGGCGCGGGAAGGCTCAGCCCTTCTTGAGGCCTTCTCGTGCCGTCTCGAACCACTGGACCTGCGGCGGGAAAAGATGCCGCAGGTCGACCTTCTCGGCGACGGTGACGGCTTCGTTGGTCCGTCCGGCCTGCAAGTGGCACTGGAACCAGCTGAAAGCGAGCATCGTGAGGTCGCCGTCGCTCATCCCTGTCGCGGATACCGACCGGAGGATCCGCTCGCTGTCCGCGGTCCGGCCGTTCTGGACCAATGCCAGCGCGTGGTTCACCTGGGCGATCCGGGAGTTCGGGGCCCGGCCGATCACGTCGAGGGTCAACTGCACGGCGTCCGCCGGTCGCTCCCTCATCATGAGGAGGGCCGCGGCGAGGTTCGACATGCTCACCGTGTCCGGGGCCATCGCATACACCTTCTCGCAGGCGGCGAGCAGGAGTTCTGCCTGGCGGCTCTCGAAGGCGGCGAGCTGGACCTGCTTCCAGAAAGCGATGTCGGCGCCGGCCACCGACTCGAGGCGCTTGAGCAGCACGGCAGCCGATTCAGGATAGCCGAGGCGGTTCAGGGTGACCGCCGATTGGAACGAGACCATCGGGTTGGGCGGTGGCAACGCGACGAACTGGTCGAAGGCATCCTTCGCCAACCCGGGATGTCCGAGGCCCCGTTCTGCGACGCCCAGGAGGAACCAGCCGTAGTTGCCCAGGACCTCCTTCAACCGTTCGTCCTGCCGGAGCTCCAGCGCCATGCTCCGGATATGGTCCCAAAGCTTCCCGGCCGCCAACAACTCGCCCATGCGCACCCAGATCACGGGGTGCTGCTTGAAATCGTCCATCTGCTGGCCGAGGAACTGGAGCCCTTCGTTGTACAAGCCGAGCCGGGTGAACACAGCCAGGAGCTGTTCTGCTTCGCCCGGCGTCTGCGGACGCGCGGTATAAGACCGCGCCAAGGCCGCGGCGTCGGCCTTGCGTCCCACGACCTCGAGCAACTGCCAGTGGAGCATGTGGTCCTTGATGGTGTCGTGGTGGAGGTCGGCCAGCTCCGCCAAGCGCTTCTCGAACGAGGCGATGTCGAGCGTCTTGTGGTGCACGCGGACCAGGAGGCGCAAGGCGAGGTGTCGCGACGTCGCGTCCGCCAGAGCGGACTCGAGTCGGGCGCGTCCGCTGGGGGCCTCGCCGGCCGGGCCCCATCCGGCCTGCCACGCGGCATGGTAGAGAGCAGCGGCGGTGTCGCCGGCGACGCTGCTGCCGCGCTGGTTCCACGCCTGCGCGAACTTCTCCATCCGGCCGGACAAGAACAGGGCCTCCAGATAGGCCGTGGTGGTGGACGGACCGACCGGCGCATCGGATTTCTCCAGCGCTGCGACGACCCATTCGTGCTGGTCGTACAACGCATGGAAACGCACCGCCAGGTCGAGGTCCGCGGCGTTGGTCCGGGTGAGCCGGAGCAGGCTCAGCGACTGCCATCGGCCGTGGGCGAGCCAAGCCCGGTCCGGGATCGGTTGTCGCGTCAGGGCGCCGACGAAGCCGCGCACGGACTCGACGGAAGCCTGGTTGTTCGCCAGCGCGGCCAGCCAGATCGGGATGGCATCGTTCAACCCGCCTCCGGCCTCGGCCGCTTTCGCCGAACGCCGCAGCGACGCGGCCTGCAGCATGTCGAGCCCGCTCACCTTGACCGTATGGTCGTAATCGGGCGGAGACGTCGTGTAGAGCTTCGGCAGCATCACACCCATCACGAGGAAGATGACGAGACAAGCGATGAGGGCCCAACGGAACTTCGTCTCGTAGAAGAGCAGGTGGAGCAGGTAATTCGTCTGCACCGCGCGTGGAGCCTTCCGTTTACGCGTCCGCACCCGGCGCCGGTCGGATGTGCTGTCGGAAGCGGAACCGGCATCGGGGGAACCCGCAGCCGTCCGGTCGGTCGAGGACGGTTTTTCGGATGATTGGGAATCCATAGCCTAGGTTTGGATTCCATTAAAGACGGTTCTTCCGGGGTATGGGAAGCGGGGATTTCCGCGCGGCGCGGACCTTCGTGCCGCGGCCTGCGACGCGGAGCGCGTCAGCGGCCTCCGCGACGATCCAACGGTGCCTCTCCAAGGCCTCCTTTGCCGTCGTCGGGTCCGCACCGGTCAGCTCCGACACGATGCGCACGGCGCGGTCGCGGAGCTTCACGTTGGACGGGTTGAGGTCGACCATCAGGTTCCCGACCACCTTGCCGCTCCGCACCATCGCCAGCGTTGTGACCGCGTTGAGGACCAGCTTCGTCGCGGTGCCGGCCTTCAGGCGGGTCGAACCGGTCAGGACCTCGGGCCCGAGATCCGGCGCGATGATGACATCGGGCCGGTGTCCGCGCGCGAACACGAGGTGCGGGTTGAAACAGAGCAGCGCCGTGCGTGCTCCGCGCCGCTTCGCCTCGGCGAGCGCGCCCCAGACGAACGGGGTCCGCCCGCTCGCCGCGATCCCCATGACGACATCGTGCTTGCCGACGCCGCGGAACCGTATCGTCTCCGCGCCGGCCGCGAACTCGTCCTCCGCTCCCTCCACGGCCGAATGGAGCGCCTTCACGCCGCCGGCCATGATCCCTTGGACCTGCTCCGGCGAGGTCCGGAACGTCGGCGGGCATTCGCTCGCGTCGAGCACGCCGAGACGTCCGCTCGTCCCGGCACCGACGTAGAAGAGCCGGCCGCCGGCAGCGAACGCATCGGCCACGTGGCGCACGAGCCGTTCCACGGCCTTCCGCTGGGTCCGCAACGCGGCCGGGACCGTCTCCTCCTCGGACCACATCAGTTCCAGTGCTCCGGACACCGGCATCCGGTCGAGTTGCATCGAACGCGGGTTGCGCCGTTCCGTGGGCGACATCTCCCGCGACGACGGGATCTCCGGGCGTGTCGGGACGGCGTCGGCGGGCCCGGGCGATGGACGGGGCGTCGTCGCCGGCGCCCTTCCTTGCCGGGAAGCGGCGAGCGCCATCGCGACCGCGCCCCAAGCGGATTCCTTGGCCATCGGCGCGACGGTGGATCCCGGTCGTGCGGCGCGGATCCGCTTGGCCACCTCACCGGCGAAGCGCGGCTGCCGCAGCAGCACGGATCCGGTGAGCACGAACGCGACGGCGGATCTCTTCCCGGCCAAGCGGCCGGCACAGGCGAGCGCGTCGTCCGCGAGGATCCGTGCCGTCTCCGACAGGACGGTCCGCGCGACGCGGTCGCCTTCGGCCGCGGCAGAGAAGACCTCGGGCGCGAGCGCGGCGACGTCGGTCTTCGAGGCGGATTGCAGCCACGCGATGAGCGCGTCCGGGGTGTCCGTGCCGACCGCTCTCAATGCGCGTTGACCGAAGCGGCACCAGGCCTGGCTATGGTCGAAGGATCGCACCGCGGCCCGCAACGCGCGGAAGGCGATGTCGTAGGCGCTCCCGCGGTCGCCGAGCATGTGGCCCCAACCGCCGACCTTGGCCGTCTTTCCTGTCGCGTCCTTGCCGTAGCAGCACGAACCGGTGCCGCTGAGCACCACGACGCGGGCTGCGGGCTGCCCGCCCTTTCCGTCGGGTTCCGCCGCGGCGAGGGCCGATTCCAGGTCGTGGTCGACGCGACTCGGGATCCCGGGCCAGACCGCCTCGACTGCGGCGCCGACGCGGGCCCGGTCCGCCGCGTCGCGCGCGCCGGCAATGCCCACGCCGAGGGCGTCGGGCCAAGGCAACTGTGCGCGCAGGCCGCGGAAACGTTCCACGAGCTGCTCGTCGGAGAGGAGGCGGAGGTTGGCCGGCCCGGCTTCGGCCCGCGCGATGGGACGCATCCCGGCATCGGCCGCGATGGCCACGGTGCGGGTGCCGCCGCATTCGATGCCGAGGAGGACGGGCGTATCGGTCACGCACGGAGCATGGGCGGTCGGTGCCGCGGCGGGCAACAGCAGGAAGGCATGCTTGGGCTTCGCTTCCGGGGCCGCCTCGGGTTGAATCGCGCGCGATGGATTTTCCGAAGATGGCCTCGTTCAAGACGCCGCAGGACCTCGTCCGCCGCATCGCCGAGCTCGGGCTCGACCTGCCGGTCGCCGATCCGGTGTGCCCGGAGGTCTTCGGAGCACCGTGCCGGACCGCGACCGCTTCGGCGCGGCCGATCGGGAACCGGTTCGCCATCCTGCCGATGGAAGGCTGGGATGCGACGGCGGACGGACGGCCCACGGATCTCATCCGCCGCCGTTGGCAGCGGTTCGGCCAGAGCGGCGCCAAGCTGGTCTGGGGCGGGGAAGCGGTGGCGGTCCGGCACGACGGGCGCGCGAACCCGCGTCAGCTCGTGCTCACCGAGACGAACCTGGCCAGCATCGCGGAGCTGCGCGAGCTGCTCGTCGCGGAGCATGCGAAGTCCGGCCCGACCGACGACCTGCGCATCGGTCTCCAGCTCACGCATTCGGGCCGATGGGCGCGTCCCGACGACCCGAAGCGCCCGGCCCCGCGCGTGGCCTACCGGCATCCGCTGCTCGACGCGCGGGTGGGCGTCGTGTCGGACGACCCGGTGCTGACCGACGGCGAGATCGGCGATCTGGTCGGGGATTTTGTCGCTGCCGCGGTGCGGGCGCAGAAGGCGGGTTTCGACTTCGTGGACGTGAAGCATTGCCACGGTTATCTCGGGCACGAGTTCCTGAGCGCGGTGGACCGGCCGGGTCGGTATGGCGGATCGTTGGCGAACCGGATGCGCTTCCTCCGCGAGATCGTCGAAGGGATCCGCCGCGACGCGCCCGGGCTGGAGGTCGGCGTGCGCTTGAGCGTGTTCGACCAGCTGCCGTACCAGAAGGGCCCCGACGGCCGCGGTGTGCCGGTGCCGTGGAACGGGCCGTATCCGTACGCGTTCGGCGGCGATCCGGCGGACCCGTCGCGGATCGCTTGGGACGAGCCGTTCGCTCTGTTGCGGCAGATGCGCGAGCTCGGGATCCGCATGGTCTGCCTCACGGCGGCGAGCCCGTACTACAACCCGCATCTGCAACGTCCCGCCGCGGTCCCGCCGAGCGACGGCTATCTTCCGCCGGAGGATCCGCTCGTCGGCGTCGCGCGCCAGATCACCGCCGTGGCATGGGTGAAGAAAGAATTCCCGGACCTGCTGCTGGTGGGCACCGCGTACAGCTATCTGCAAGAATGGTTGCCGGCGATCGCCGGGGCGCAGTTGGCGGCCGGCAACGTGGACGTCATCGGTCTCGGCCGCACCGTGCTCAGCTACGCGGAGCTGCCGCGGGATGTCATCGCGGGACGTCCGCTGCGCCGCCGCGAGATCTGCCGCACGTTCAGCGAATGCACGACCGGTCCGAGGAACGGACTGGTGAGCGGATGCTTCCCGCTCGATCCGTTCTACAAGGCGCATCCGGACGCGGAGAAGCTGCGCGAGCTGTCGCGCGCGGCGACCGGTGGGCGCTGATGGTGTGAAGAAAGGGCTTCCCCTAGGTCGCCGGCGCGGACTGAATCCGGGAGTCCGCACGCTTCCGTCGTCCATCCCGCGCCCGCCATGCTGTCCCTCCTTCGCCGCCTGAAGAGCCGAGTGCTCGGCCCCGGATCCGCCTCGTACGAGGACGGCATGGACCACGAGCTCGGGTTCTGGCGGCGGGCGTTGGCCGACCAGGGCAAGCGCTGGGACAAAGGCGCGTTCGTGTTCCGCACCGATCCCGACGCCGCGTTCCATCAGCAGCATCGCGACTTCATCGGGTCCTCCGCCGCGGCCGACCGGACCTCGCTCCGCGTGCTCGACGTCGGCGCCGGTCCGCTGACGACGCTGGGCAAGAAGTGGCCGGGCCGGACGTTGGAGATCGTGGCGGTGGATTGCTTGGCGGAGAGCTTCGACCGGGTGCTCGGCGAGCTGGGGATCGTGCCGCCGGTGCGGACGACCAAGGCGTTCGGCGAGGAGCTCACGGCGACGTTCGCGAAGGATTCCTTCGATTTCGTGGCCAGCGCGAACGCCATCGACCACAGCCGCGACCCGATGAGGTGCGTCGCCGAGATGGTGGAGGTCGTGAAGCCCGGTTGCGTCGTGTTCCTCTGGCACTACCGGAACGAGGCCGTGCGCGAAGGCTTCGCCGGCATGCATCAGTGGAACTTCGACGAAGAAGGCGGCGACTTGGTGATCACCGGGCGCGACCGGCGACCGCGGTCGTGCCGCGCCGAGCTGGCCGGGATCGCCACGGTCGAGTGCCGTCGCGACGGGAAATCCGGCGAGGCCGTGGCCGCGGTCATCCGCAAACACGTCTGATCAGCGGGCCCGCGGACGCGCGGTCACCAGCTCGCGGTAGAGCGCGAGATATTCCTCGGCGACTGCCGAGGCCGACCTCTGCCGGACGCTTTCCCGTGAAATTCCCGGAGCGGCGGGCCGGATCTCTCCGCGGACCATGGCGCCGAGCTTGGCGGTCAGGTCCTCGACGTCGTCCGGCCGGAACAAGCTGCCGGTGACGCCGTCGGCCACTTTGTCCACGTTGCCGCCGCTCGCGGACGCCACGACCGGGATGCCCAGCGCCATGGATTCGTTGAGTGCGACCGAGCACGGCTC
>JANNAJ010000032.1:0-4025 GCA_031384285.1 Verrucomicrobiota bacterium | reverse complement strand
GTCCCGGTGAGCTTGAACTTCACGCGGAAGATGAAGTTGGTGTGCCGTCCCGTGGTGGCGAGGAACTCGTTCTGCTTGAGCGTCAGCGACGGCGAACCGCCCACGATGCAGCCGTCCTCGACCTTCCACACGCCGGGCGCGCCTTCCCAACCGGCGAGCGTTTTGCCATCGAAGAGCGACACCGCGCGGGCCGCGACCGGTGCCGGCGGCGGCGGCGATGCGGCGCGGGCCGGAAAGATGCCGGACCGGGCCAGGAGGGCGACCAAGACGATGCCGTGGAGAAGGGGGAACCGGGACATGGAGAGGAGGTGGACGGCGACTCTCGCTCGGAATTCGGCGGGAGTTCAAACCGGAATAGATACCTCCTGTCCGGTCACGCCTTCTGGCGCCGGTACACCTTGTGGATCGCCGCCTGGTCCGTCGGTTTGATCACCACCTCGTCGATGCAGACGTGAGGCGGGCGCGACGCCATCCACACAAGGGTCTCGGCGATATCGTCGCCGACGAGGGGTTCCGTGCCCTCGTAGACCTTCGCCGCGCGGGATGCGTCCCCTTTGAACCGGACCATCGAGAACTCCGTCTCCGCCAGCCCCGGGTCGAGCGAGCCGACGCGGATGCCGGTGCCGCT
Organism: Verrucomicrobiota bacterium; assembly: GCA_031384285.1. GTDB lineage: Bacteria > Verrucomicrobiota > Verrucomicrobiia > Limisphaerales > UBA9464 > CAIVQB01. The sequence continues at coordinate 3,397 of JANNAJ010000032.1, read as the reverse complement.
CAGCTCCAAGCGCAACGCCTGGGTGATGCTCCGCTCGGCGGCCTTCACTCCACAATAGGCCGCGCCACCTTCGTACGCCTGGTGGCCGGCGATGGACCCGATGTTCAGCACGCTCGCTCCGGCATGGTGCGGCAGCAGCGGCAACACCGCGCGGGTCACGCGGAGCAGCCCGAGCAGGTTGGACTGCACCATCGCTTCCCAATCGGCATCCTTGGCGGTCGCGACCGGGTCGATGCCGTGGGCACCGCCGGCGTTGTTGATCAGCACGTCCACATGCGGTGCGAGAACCCGGGCCCGGGCCGCGAACGCCTCGACGCTGGCGGTGCTCGCGACATCGAGCACGTGGAACTCCGCGGACGCGGCACCGTTCGCAAGCGCCGTCGCCGCGACCTCCTGCAACCGATCCATCCGCCGCGCCCCGAGCAGCAGGTGGCAGCCTTCCGTCGCGAAGGCCTTCGCCGCCGCCGCGCCGAAGCCGCTCGAAGCCCCTGTGATCAAGACCCGCTTGCCGTGCAATCTCATGGCCAGAGCCTACCAGCCGGCGTCGCGGACGCCGCCAAAAAGATCACGGAGACCGCGCCGTGCGACTCCTCGGATCCAACGGCACCGAAGGAAGAGCGCCCTCTTAACCTACGCCTGTCGTCGCCCCCGGCGAAAAGAGACCGGACACGCCGCGGGTGCCCCGTTCCGGCCGATAGTTGACCGAAAGGTAAAACCCACGACATTGGCTCCAGCCGAAAGGAGAAAAACCAAGATGCAAACACCCACCGAGAAGAAATCCGAGGCCGTCCTCGCCACCACCGACCTGACCTTCGAGCAAGACGTGCTCAGGTCCGAGCAACCCGTGCTGGTGGATTTCTGGGCGGCATGGTGCGGCCCGTGCCGGATGATCGCGCCGACCTTGGAAGAGGTCGGGGCGGAGTTCGCAGGACGCGCGCGGGTGGCCAAGGTCGACGTCGACCAAAATCCCGTCACCGCCTCGCGCTACGGGATCGCTAGCCTGCCGACACTGCTCGTGTTCAAGGGCGGCAAGGTCGTCGACCAGGTCATCGGCGCCGTCGGCAAGCGCACCATCGCGGCGAAACTCGCCGGTCATCTCGCCTGACGCCCGCTTGACGCTTCGCACCGGACGCCTTAGCCACGCGACGACATCCGCACATCAGGACCCCATGGGACGCACCAGCGACGCACGTGAGAAGCTCTTGGCCGCCGCGCTCGACCTCATCTGGACGAGCAGCTACGGAGGCGTGAGCGTCGACGACATCTGCGTTCGCGCCGGCGTGAACAAGGGGAGTTTCTACCACTTTTTCCCCAGCAAATCCGACCTCGCGGTCGCGGCGTACGAGGCCCATTGGCAAGAGAAACGCCCGGCGATGGACGCCGTGTTCTCCTCGCAGAACCCGCCGTTGGACCGGCTCATCGACTGGTGCCGCTGCATCCAGGAAGGCCAGACCGAGAAGCATCAGCAATACGGCTTCGTGGTCGGCTGCCCCTACGCGAACGCCGGCTCCGAGCTCGCCACCCAAGACCCCAAGATCCGCGCGAAGACGCAGGAGATGCTCGACCGCGGCTTCCGCTACATCGAAGCGGCAATCGCCGACGCGCAGAGGCAAGGCCTCATCGACGTGGCCGACGCCACCGCGGCCGCCAAACAGGTCTCGTCCTGCGTCCTCGGCCTGCTGATCCAAGCGAAGATCGAGAACGATCCCGGGCTGCTCAGCGAACTGGAACCGACGATGATGCGGCTGCTCGGTGCCAAGATGGTCGCGGCGTGATCAGGACCACCGCGACCACCGCGGGGCCCTGGATCCGATACCGGACGGTTTTGGTCCACTGAATTATTTGACCGTCCGGTTAACTGGTGAACCTTCCGCCGGCAAGAACGGGACAGCCCCTTCTCCCAGACCGACGATGACTCCCCAGACGTTCCGCAGGACCCAGCACACTCTCCGCCGCGCCCCCCTTCCCCGGATGGGCGACACACGGCTCCGCGAACTGGCGCGGCGCATCGCCGCGGACCTGTCCGCCCGGCACGCCCGCGTGCTCCCGCCGTCGTTCGTCCGCAAGGCGGTGGGCGACGCGGAAGCGTTGGCCGCCACGACCGGCGCCGCGGAGCTGGTGCTGCCCGAACTCGCCCGCGAGAAGGTCGACGAAGCCCGGGTCTGGTTCTCGCGCCAGCAGGAGATCCTCGAGCGGAGCGCGTTCTCGTTCTCGGCCTGACCGCAGCGGCCCGGCGCGGCTTTTGACACCGCGCCCGCCCTCTTCCACCCTCCTCTCCCGTCGACCCGGACACCCCTCTCTCCGTCGCATGAAGATCCGACTCACCTATCTCATCCTCGCCGGTCTGGCCGCCGGCTGCGGGAAGCCGTCCCAACCTCAGGCGCCTCCGATGCCGACCGTCACCGTCGCTCCCGTCCTGCAACGCGATGTGGTCACCCGCGATGAGTTCACCGGGCGTCTGGACGCCGTGGATTCCGTCGAGATCCGGCCCCGCGTCTCCGGTTATCTGGAAGAGGTGCGGTTCCGGTCCGGCCAGCTCGTGAAGAAAGGCGACGTGCTCTTCGTGATCGATCCGCGCACGCGTCGGGCGGCGTTGGACCGCTCGGAAGCCGAGCTCGCGCGGGCGATGGCGCAGGCGGAGATCGCCGAGCGCGACGCCAAGCGCGCCGACCGCCTGATCGCGGAGAAGACGATCTCGCCGGAAGAGGCGGACCAACGGATCTGGGGCCAGAAACAGGCCGCCGCCGTGCTGCTCGGCGCCAAGGCCGCCAAAGAATCGGCACGCTTGGAGCTCGAGTTCTGCGAGGTGAAGTCGCCGATCGACGGCCGCGTGAGCCGTGCGCTCGTGACCGTCGGCAACAACGTGTCCGGCGTGGACGGCTTCACGACCTTGATGACCACGGTCGTGTCGGTGGACCCGATCTACGCCTACTCCGCGGTGGACGAGACCTCGTTGCTCAAGCTCCAAAGCCTGCTCCGCGAGAGCAAGCTCCCGGTCGATGCCCAAGGCCGCGTGACGGTGGAGATGCGCCTCGCGTCGGAGACCGGCTATCCGCACAAGGGCTATCTCGAATCGCTCGACAACCGCGTCGACCCAGCGACCGGCAGCATCGCCTTGCGGACCGTGTTCCCCAATCCGGACGGCAGCCTCCTCCCCGGGCTCTATTCGCGGGTCAGCGTCCCCGGCAGCGTCGCGCAGCCCTCGTTGCTGATCGACGAGACCTCGATCGGCACGGACCAGAACCAGCGCTTCGTCCTCACGTTGAGCCCCACCAACACCGTGGAGTACCGCCCCGTCCAGCTCGGCGGCGCGATCGACGGGAAGCGGATCGTCCGCTCCGGTCTGAAGGCCGGCGAGAACATCAACGTGAACGGCCTCATGCAGGTGCGGCCGGGC
>JANNAJ010000023.1:0-5568 GCA_031384285.1 Verrucomicrobiota bacterium | reverse complement strand
GTCGCCGGCCGCGCCAACGTGCTCATCTTTCCCGACCTCAACTCCGGCAACATCGCCAGCAAGCTCCTCCAGCACATCGCGCGGGCCAACGCCTACGGCCAGATCCTGCTCGGACTGGACCGCCCGGCCGCCGATCTCTCGCGCGGCAGCAATGCCCACGACATCCTCGGCGTCGCCTCCATCGTCGGCCTCCAGAGCATCGAGTACCAGAAGCTCTACCCGGGCTCCGGCGAATCGCTCCCGGGCGACCTGTAGGCCTCCGCGCCGAAGAGCCGGCGGATCCAATCCTTCGCCATCCACCCCCGACCTGTTCCCCGGACTTGCTCCTCAATTCCAGCACGCCCCGCGTCTTCATCGCCGCGACGCGGCAGAACGACGGCAAGACGACCAACTCGCTCGGCCTCCTCGCCGCGCTCCAACGCCGCTTCGGACGCGTCGGCTATATCAAGCCCGTGGGCCAGCGCTTCGTCGAGATCGACGCCGAGAAGATCGACGAGGATTCGGTGTTGATGGACCGCGTCTTCAAGCTCAACTGCCCGCTGGTGGACATGAGCCCGATCGCGGTCGAGCCCGATTTCACGCGGCGCTATCTCCAGTCCGCCAACCTCGACGGGTTGATCAAGCGGATCCACAAGGCCTTCGACCGCGTCGCCTGGGAGAAGGAGTTCGTGCTCTGCGAAGGCACCGGCCACGCCGGCGTCGGCAGCGTGTTCGACCTGAGCAACGCCACCGTGGCCCGCGTGCTCGACGCCAAGGTCGTCATCGTCACCCGTGGCGGCATCGGCCTGCCCATCGACGAGGTCGCGCTCAACACCGCGCTCTTCCAGAAAGAAGGCGTCGAGGTCATCGGCGTGATCCTCAACAAGGTGCTGCCCGAGAAGCTCGATTACATCACCGAGTTCGCCGAAAAGGGCCTCAAGCGCAAAGGCCTCAAGCTCCTCGGCGTCGTGCCGCACCAGCCCATCCTCTCGCGCCCCACGCTCAACCTCATCCGCGAGGAGCTCGCCGCCGACGTCCTCAACGCCACGACGCAGATCCACAACATCGTCGACCGGATCGTCATCGGCGCCATGGGCGCGCCCCGCGCCGCCAAGCTCCTCAAGGCTGGCGTCCTGCTCATCACCCCGGCCGACCGCGACGACATCCTCAAGGCCGCGGCCGAGTACCTGGCCCAAGGCGGCCACCTCGCCGGCATCGTGCTCTCGGACGGCATCGCCCCCGGCACCGGCACGCTCAAGCTCGCGAAGTCGCTCGCCTGCCCGGTCCTGCTTTCCAGCGACGACAGCTACCAGGTCGCCAGCAAGGTCCACGACCTGATCGTCAAGATCCGGCCCGACGACACCGAGAAGATCCGCCTCGTGCAGTCGCTGATCGCGAAGCACGTGAAACTCGACAAGATCCTCGAGGCCCTCTGATCGCCCCTCGCGGCCAGGGCCGATGTGGAAGCCCGGCTCCCGAGGCAATTCCGCCTTGCCGCATCGGGGTCCTAGGGTAGCGTCGTCACGCGTCCGCCACGCGACCATTGCCCGAACGTCGCAGCGGTGACGCCGACACGACCGCTACCGCATCGGCATGAGCGCAACTATCGCTGTCCAGGCCTCGTCGAACTCCACAGTAGTCCAGGATGATCTGAACCGGGAATCGCTTCCCCGGTCGCAACGTGATCCGGGACGCAAGGTCGCATGGACGAACGCGGTCTGCTTCTCCGTCCTCGCCGTCGGGATCCTGCTCCGCCAAGACGCCCAGCAGTTCATCTTCAAGCCCGCTCCGGTCGAACCGCCGCCGGTGGTGGTCCAAGAGTTCATCCCGGAACAAAAGGTGGAGAACGTCGAGCAGGTCCCGGAGGAACAACCCACCGAACAGCCGGTCGATGCACCGATCATCCCGACCTTGGTCGCACCGGAGAGCGCCAAGGTCAATTTCGTGGTCGAGGTCAGCGGTCCGACCGTCACGCGCGCGGATATCAGCAAGATCGGCCCACCTCCGCGCGAGACCCGCAGAGCGGCTCCGGCAAAGACCGGGCCGACGGTCTTCCGCGGCGACACGGGCACGGACGGCGGATTTTATCCGAAGCCGACATATCCTCGCGATGCCCTGCAGCGCAGAGAATCCGGCGAAGTCCAAGCCTACGTTGAGGTGGCCGAAGACGGTTCGCCCGCCAAGGTCGAGATCCGCGTCAGTTCAGGCTCCAGGACGCTCGACCGCGCATTGCTGAACCAAGTCCGGAATCTGTGGCGTTGGCCGGCATCACCAGGCACACCCATCCGCCAATATCTTGTGCCGTTCGAATTCAAGATCAATTGACCCGGGCCTCCTCGCCAACCCTTTTGCCAGAGCCGATCCAGCCAAGTCCGATCCAACCAACCCTAGTTCCCCTATGCTGTTCGCCAACGCCGCAATCAAGATCTTCGAGAAAGGTGGCCCGATCATGTACCCGATCCTCATCGTCGCCCTCGTGGCGATCGCGGTGGTGACGGAACGCCTGTTCTGGTGGATCCGCGAATCCTACAAGCGCGACGCCGAAGGTCTGGAGAAAGTGTTGGTCGCCATGGAGAAGAGCGATTTCGACGCGGCCTTGGACTCGTCCAAAGGGTCGGAGGACCCCGTGGTGCGGATGATCTTCCGCGGCCTGAGCCACGTGCACGGGTCGTTGACAGGAGCGCTGAAGGTCGCTGCCGGCGCCGAGATCAAGCGCGCAGGGAGATTCCTGATGCTGATCGACACCTGCATCACGGTGGCACCGTTGCTCGGTCTGCTCGGCACGGTCACGGGCATCATGCGCACGTTCGACTCGATCGGCGGCGGCAACGAACTGGCCGTCGACGCCGTCACGGGCGGCATCGGCGAGGCGCTCATCGCCACCGCGGCCGGCCTTTTCATCGCCATCTTCTGTCTCCTGCCTTTCAACTATTTCAACGAGCGCTTGGCCAAGCTCACGTTCGAGCTCGAGACGGCGGCCACCAATGTCGAGGTCATGGTCACCCGCGCCAAGCAGGAAGGCTTCGACACCATGACGTTCCGCCGGCGTGCCGCATCCGAGAAGGCCTGACGCCATGCGATTGCTCTCGTCACCGGTGCCGCAGCGCAAAGCTCGCATCGAGATCATCCCGTTGATCGACGTGATGTTCTTCCTGCTCGCGGCCTTCATGCTGGTCAGCCTCTCCATGCAGAAGATGCAGACCAAGAAGATGGAGCTGGCGACCGCCGTGTCCTCCGGGGAAGACTTCAAAGCCGACATCTTCAACATCGGCGTGGACACCGCGGGAGTGATCAGTGTCGGGAAGACCAATGTCACGCTCGAGAAACTCGACGCGATGCTGGCCGCCGCGCTGAAGCGCAACACCAACTCCCCGGTCTTCGTGACCGCCGACAAGGAGGCCTTGCACGGTTCGGTCAACAAGGTGCTTGCCCGGGTCCGCTCGGCCGGCGTCCAACGGGTCGCGTTCGCGGTGGCGGCAGCCAAGAAAAACCCCTGACCCATCGGACCTATGGCTGGCGGCGGTTCCTCCCATCATCTTGGCGGCCGGAAGAAGGCTCGCATCGAGATCATCCCGTTGATCGACGTGATGTTCTTCCTGCTCGCGGCCTTCATGCTGGTCAGCCTTTCCATGCAGAAATTGCGGGTCCTCAAGATGGACCTGCCCACCGCCAAGGCGCAGCGCTCCGACAAGAAGCCCGACGTCTTCAACATCGATATCGCGCGCAACGGCGACCTGTCGGTGGATTCCAAGCGGCTCTCCTTGGTCGACATGGAGAAGGCCCTCAAGGAACGCTTCGTCGCCAACACCAACCTCTCGGTCTACATCAAGGCCGACCAACGGTCCACGCACGGCGTGGTGATGAACATCCTCGACACGGTGAAGGCAGGCGGGATCTCGTCGGTTTCGTTTGCCATCGATCCGCCCAAGGAATGACGGTCCGCGGATGCTTCCTCCCCGCATCCTCCACAGATCCGCCCTGGCCATCGCCGCATCGGCCGTTTGCTGCGTTTCACCGGTCGTGCTCGGAGCGGATTGGCCGCAGTTCTTGGGACCGGCCCGCGATGGGACCACCGTCGACACGGTCCGCGTTCCGTTCGCCGCCCAAGGCCCCTCCCGCCTCTGGACCCACAAGATCGGCCAAGGATTCGCCGGCCCCGTGATCGCCGACGGAAAGGTCGTCCTCTTCCATCGCGTGGGCGACGAGGAGGTCGTGGAGTCCTTTGACCGAGAGACCGGCAAGCCGCGCTGGCGTCATGCGTACCCGACCGCTTATTCGGATGATTTCGGTTTCGACGAAGGTCCGCGGGGCACGCCCTGCGCACGTGGTGGCCGCGTCGTGGCCTTCGGTGCCGAAGGCCGTCTCACCTGCGTCTCGCTCGTCGATGGCAAACAGCTCTGGCAGGTCGACACCAAGGCGCAGTTCCAGGCCGAGAAAGGGTTCTTCGGACCAGCCTGCTCTCCGCTGATCGATGGAGCGCTCGTGCTGCTCAATATCGGCGGAAAGGACGGCGCGGGCGTGGCCGCTTTCGCTGTCGAAACCGGCAAGCTCGCCTGGAAACTCACCGACCATGAGGCCGGCTATGCGTCGCCGGTCACGATTGGCGGCGCGGCCGGGCACCTTGCGATTTTTTTCACGAGGTCCGGCCTGGTCGGCGTTGAACCGACCGCCGGAAAACTACGGTTCGAGTTTCCCTGGCGCGCCCGGATGCACGCCTCGGTCAACGCCGCCAGCCCGGTCGTCGACGGCGATCAGATCCTCCTCGCTTCAAGCTACGGCGCGGGCGCCGTCTTGTTGCGATTGAAACCGGGCGGCGGTGGTGTCGACAAGGTCTGGTCGGGCGACGATTCCATCTCGGCCCACTATGCCACGCCGGTGAAACACGGTGCCTTTCTCTACGGTTTCCACGGACGGCAGGAATCTGGCACCCGATTGCGTTGCATCGAGTGGAGCAGTGGGAAAGTTCGGTGGGAGGTCGAGATGAAGGCCGGCACCGTCGCCGTCGCCGGTGACAAGCTGGTCGTGCTCGCGGAGAGCGGCGAACTGACCATCGCACCCGCGACGCCGGATGCCTTTGATCCGCTCGCTCGGGCCCAGATTCTCGGCAGCGGGACCCGAGCGCCGTTCGCGCTGTCCGAAGGACTCCTCGTGGCCCGGGACAAGGCCCAGATCGTGGCTTTCGACCTTCGACCGTGACGGCCGGGGTCGCTGCCTGTATCCCGTCGGGCAGGGTCTCCTCGGCGGACGAACTTTGGACGTGCCGATTGCGCACGTCCTGGCTTCGATCGCGAAGACTCAGATGCCGGTCTTGACCGCCGTTCCCTGGTCCGGTTTTCCGGCTTCAGGGAAGAGCTGGTTTCAATCCAAGCAACACCATCGCCAGGATGGTCCCTGTCGGTCCGGCGCCGACGAGGACGACTCATGTGCAAAAAGGAAAGGGCCGGACCTTTATGGGGTCCGGCCCTTAGAAAAGAAGGCGGCTACCTACTCTCGCGCAAGCTATACATGCACTACCATCGGCAACGTTGCGTTTGACGGTCGAGTTCGGGATGGGATCGAGTCGGACCGCAACTTTATAGCCACCTGAAA
>JANNAJ010000015.1:0-3388 GCA_031384285.1 Verrucomicrobiota bacterium | reverse complement strand
CTGAGCCGGTATTCGGTCTTTTGCCCGTTTTTGGAGGGGTACGTGTGGAATCCTTCTTCGAGGACGAGTGCTTCGATGAACATAGACGATTCGAGTTTGGGTTAGTCGGCGTTGGTTTGACCCTCGCGTTGCCGAAGCGCGGGGGAAGGTGAGGCGGCGACTCGGGTGCGGGCGGGAGCCTCAAGACTCCGACCGCCGGGACTCGTGCTCAAAGGCACGGCTTCGCGCATCCCGGCTGCTTTACCGCGCAGGGTGGCCGGTGCAGGGGCGGGCGAAGGTCCAGCGGTGCCGACCAGCGCAAGAACGGCCCGTCTCAGCGGCTCCGCGAGCGTAGGCCACGCCTCGACCACGAACCGCAAATCCGCATCCGTCCTGAGAACGTGTGCGCGTATTTGTGTATAGCCGAGGTCGCACTGGCAGCGGAGCGCTTGATTGTCAACGGGTTGCGGGTTCGAGGCCGAGGGTTCGAATCCCTTCACTCGCTCCAGTTTATCCTGCCCGGTTCCTTCAATGGAACCGGGCTTTTGCTTTGGAACCCCAAGGAACGATGGCTGCCATTTTGCGACATCGCCTCGGCGGACAAGCTTTCCTCCGAGCCAGAGGCAGCGTCGGGGACCGCCCCCCCCGCGATCGCATCGCCGACCGATCCGCGACGGTCCGCCCGCGGCACTCCGAGCGGTCCTCGCTGCTCCGGCGGTTCCTCGCCAGCGCATCTCCTGACCGAGGACAACCGTCTGTTTTTGCCGATCTTGTCGAGCCATGCGGTCTCGGCACCTCTCGGGAAAAGTGTCGGCCACCTTTGCAGGGCCCGCGGGAACCCCCATAGTCCGGCCGTGAGCCATCGTCCCGGAACTCCGCCTCCCGAACCCGGGCGGCCTGCCCGACGACGGATCCCGCGGTCGTTCAAGGAGCTCACGCCGAGCAACCATTTCAACCCGCGCACTTTCTTCCGCGAGATGGTGTGGAAGGCGTTCTTCACCCCGCGCAGCGGATCGACGAAGCTGCCCAGCTTCCCGGTGCTGAAGGGCTCCGAGCTCGCGCTGACCTGGATCGGCCACGCGTCGTTCCTGCTCCAGTTCCCCGACCTCAACGTCATCATCGACCCGAACTTCGCGAACTGGCTCTTCCTGCTGAAGCGGCTCAAGCGGCCCGGCCTGAGCGTGAAGGACCTGCCTCCGATCGATCTGGTGCTGCTCACGCACGCCCACTTCGACCACTTCCACAAGCCGAGCCTGCGCAAGCTGCCGTCGCCCAAGATCGCGGTCATGCCGTGGGGCTGCGGGTCGCTGGCGAAGCGGCTCGGCTTCGAGCGCATCGTCGAGCTGCGGTGGTGGGAGACCTTCGGGCACGGCGATTGGAAGGTGACGCTCGTGCCGGGCAAGCACTGGGGCGCGCGCACGCTCCGCGACGCCCACCGCGGCTGGGGCGGCTTCGTGCTCGAGCACCACGGGCGCCGCGTCTACCACGCCGGCGATTCCGGCTATTTCGAGGGCTTCGAGGAGATCGGTCAGCGGATGCGTCCCGAGATCGCGCTGCTGCCCATCGGCGCCTACTTCCCCGATTCGTTCCGGCACACGCACATGGGTCCCGACGAAGCGGTGAAGGCCTTCCGCGACCTCCGCGCCGAATGGCTCGTGCCGATGCACTTCGGCACCTTCAAGCTGAGCTTCGAGGCGATGGACGAACCGGAGCGCTGGCTGCGCGAGCTCGCCGAGGCGCAACGCCTCACCAAGCATCTGCGCGTGCTCGAAGAAGGCGTGCCCGAGAAGTTCTGACGCGGGACGGATCGTGCGTCCCACGCATCACGTCCCACGTCCTGCCGATGCGGGGCTTTGCGAGGACACGGGCACCCGCTAACCTCCCGCCCATGCCGATCTACGAGTTCCATTGCGATGACTGCGGAAGCGACATCGAGGTGCTGGTGCGCTCCAGCCATTGGGAAGGCACGCCCTGCCCCGGGTGCGGTTCCGCCAAGCTCTCCAAGAAGTTCTCCACCTTCGCGGCGAGCATCCCGGGCGGCGGTGCCGCGGACAACGCCGGCTGCTCCGGCGTGCCCAGCTCGTGCGGCATGTGCGGCACGGGCAAACCGCATTCCCATTGATCCGGCGCGGGCAGCGGATCAGCGCTGGTCCTCCATCTCGCGGTCCACGATCACGTCGAGTTCCAGCGCGACCTTCTTCCCGAGCTGCTGGCGGATCTCGCGCTGGGCGGCCATCCGGATCTGTTTCACCTTGCGCGCGCCCACGCCGATCAACATGCGCTGATAGCGGTCGTTGGGCGTGACGATGGCGGCGGTCACGTGGAGCACCGGCTTGCCCTCGGCGTCGGGCTTCTCCTCGACGATGTCGACCTCGACCTGCGTGCGGTAGGGCACCTCCTCGCCGGTGTAGAGATAGACCTTCTCCCGGATCATCTCCGCGACGCGGAAATCGAGCGTCGTGTTGGTGACCTGGTCGTCCGGATAGAGCTGCGGTCCGAAGGGCATCCGCGCGAGCAACGCCTCGATCAGGGCCTCGCAGCCTTCACCGGTCAGGCCCGAGGCCTCGAACACGGCGTCGTACTCCTCGGCGCCGCAACGGAGCCAGGCATCGCGGAAAGGCCGCTCGGGCAGGTCGGACTTGCCGATGCACAGGATGCGCGGTTGGCGCACGCGCTTCAGGGCGGTGGCGACCATGTCGTTCTCGGGGCCGACATCGCGGGCCGGGTCCACGACGTGCAGAACGACGTCGATGCCCCGCATCGCCTGCTCCGCGCGCTGGTGCAGCGAATCGACCAAGGTGCTCTTGTGCGTCTGGAAGAACCCCGGGGTGTCCACGAAGATCACCTGGCCGCCCGGGCGATGCACGATGCCGTGGATCGGGTGCCGGGTGGTCTGCGGACGCGGGGTGACGATGGAGACCTTGCTGCCGACCAGCGCGTTGATGAGCGTGGATTTGCCGACGTTGGTGCGGCCGACGACGGTGACCATCCCGGAACGGTAAGCGGCGGGCGGAGCGGGCGATGGGATCGGCGATTCGGTCATGCGAGGGCGCCAGACTAGCGGAACCGTGCCGCGGGGGAAGCGCCGTGGTGCGCGGCGCCCGGCCTGTCGGGCCGCGTCGGGTGTGATCGGAAGTGGCGGACAATGATGTGGCCCTGGCGGGCCGAGGTCATGCCGTCGATGTCCGGGTGGAACGGGTCGACTGCCGGTCGGGGCGGATGGCTCGCCCGCCGCTTCAGGTGCGATCAGAAGTGGCGGACATAGGTAGCGCTGAGCGGCCCACCGAAGGGACGCTCCCGCTGGATCAGGGTGGAACGGCCAACTTGGCCGTCCTCGGCGGCAACTTGCCGCCGAGCTTCGGCACCGGTGGCGCACCTACCCGAAGGAGCGTTCCTGGCGCACCTGAAG
>JANNAJ010000714.1:0-7121 GCA_031384285.1 Verrucomicrobiota bacterium | reverse complement strand
GGGCGTCCACGACGACGGCCCATTCCTTGAAGGCGATGCGCATCGCCGGAGGCTCGCGAACGGTCCGGTCGGAGGCAAGTTTGCGCTCTTTCTCCCGAGGTGGGTCTTGGGCGATCTCGACGGCGGCCGGATCGTTCGTCCGGTCCGTGGATAGGGCCGAGGATAGTTCCGGCTGACGTCCGGGGGCGGATCCGTCATGCTGAGCACATGGAAACGTTCCGCATCGGCCGCAGTTCTCTGGAAGCCTCCCGCTTGGCTTATGGATGCTGGCGCCTCGCCGGCTCAGAAGGCCGGCCACCGGAGCCCGACAGCGCCCTGGGCAAGCGTGCGGTCCATGCGGCCGCCGAGGCGGGCTACACGCTCTTCGATCTGGCGGACATCTACGGCGGCGGCCGTTGCGAGCAGATCTTCGGAGAGGCGCTGCGCGAGGCGCCCGGTCTGCGCGACCGCGTCGTGGTGGCGACGAAGTGCGGGATCCGGCGGGCCGGCGAACCGACGGCGTCGGCGCCGGTGCGGTATGATTTCAGCGCCGGATACATCGTCCGCAGCGTGGAAGCGTCGCTGGAGCGCATGGGCATCGGGACGATCGACCTGCTGATGCTGCACCGCCCGGACTATCTCATGGACCCGGCCGAGATCGCCGGCGCGTTCGTCCAGCTGCGCGATGCGGGCAAGGTCCGCGAGTTCGGGGTGAGCAATTTCCGTCCGTCGCAGGTCGCCGCCCTGCAGCACGCGTGTCCTCTCCGTCTGGCGGTCAACCAGGTCGAGCTCAGCCTGCTCCAGCTTGCGCCGCTCGAGGACGGCGTGCTGGACCAGTGCCTCGCAGAGGCGCTCACGCCGATGGCGTGGAGCCCGCTGGCCGGCGGGAAGCTGGGCGACCGCGTGCACGGCGTGTTGCCATTGCAGCGCGGATACCGGCCCGAGGCGGTCGTGCGAGAGCTGGACGCCTTCGCCGCGGGTGCCGGCGCCACCCGGGCCAATGCGGCCTTGGCGTGGCTCTTGAAGCATCCGGCGCGCATCCAACCGGTGGTCGGCTCGACCGATCCGGCGTCGATCCGCTCCGGTGCGAAGGCCTGCGAAGTCGTCATGAGCCGCGAGCAGTGGTACCAGATCTACACGGTCGCCCGCGGGACACCTTTGCCTTGAGCGCGGGAAGACCGCCGGTTCTCGGCGCTTTCCGTAGATGCGCATTGCCGCCGTCGCGGTTCCTGCGTAAAGGCAACGCATGTCAGCGGTCGTCGTCGGGCTGCTTGTCTCGCTCCTGGTGGTCCTGGGGCTGATGCTGGCCTTTTTCTCGGTCTACCGCCGCGAGCGTCGGAAGGTCGTCCGCGAAGCGCCCGGACCCGGGCCGCTGTTGCCGGTCAACGCAGCCCGGCGCCGTCCGGTCCCGTTCCTCTTGCCTCCCCGGTGGCTCGCCGTCCGGAGCAGCAACACCGCGGTGGTCCGCGATTCCATCGGCGGCGATGCCACCGCGAGCCCGCCGTGGTCCGAAGCGTTGGCCCGGATGCGCGAGCGCAAGGTCTTCGTCTCGCCGCCGGTGGACGGATGGACGCTGGTGATCGGTGCCGGTCTTCCTGATCCGGCGGTGGACGTGGACGTCGCCTACCGTTTCCTAACCCGCTTGAGCCGGTCGATCGGCGAGGTCCACTTCTACAGCGCCGACCGGGTGCTGAACCTGCATTCGTGGGCGCGCCTCGATTCCGGCCGGGTGACGCGTGCCTACGCGTGGGCCGGCGAGACCCTGTGGAACGAGGGCCGGACGACGCTCGAAGAGCGGTTGCTCGGGATGCGCTGTCGCGCCTACGCGGAGGAGCCGCCCCCGATGCGCTTCGGCGAGGTCCCGTCGGAGCTCCACAACACCGAGCGCGTCGTGCTGCTTGCCCGCCGCTGGAGCGTGGACCCGATGGCGGCCATCGAGATCCTCCTCCAACAGGAGGCGGTCGGTTCGGAAGAGGACGAGAGCCCGGAAGGCTGAGCATCCCCGCGTCGGGCGGCGCAGAGCCGCGGGCTCCCGGGGAGGCTTCGGAGCCTTCGGTCCGATATTTCTTCGATCCCGCGGCTGGCGAAGTCCTTTTCCGTGCCTATCCTGCCGGTCGTGCTGGCCGTCATCACACCGTGGCATTGGGCCGGGTTCACCGCGTTCGTGCTCTTCGCGCTCGCGTTGGACCTGGGCGTGTTCCACCGCGATTGCCGCAAGACGACCTTCCGCGAGGCCATGGGCTGGACGGCGCTCTGGGCTGCGTCCGCGTTCGGGTTCGCCTTCTGGGTCGCGCCGCGGGTGATCGACGGCTGGGATGCCGGCCACACGGCGACCTTCGTGACCGGCTATCTCGTCGAGCTGTCGCTCTCGATGGACAACGTGTTCGTGATCGCGCTGGTGTTCCGCTACTTCGCGGTGCCCCAGGAATGGCAGCATCGCGTGCTGTTCTGGGGCATCGTCGGCGCTCTGGTGATGCGCGGGCTGATGATCGCCCTGGGCGCGACGCTGATCCAGGAGTTCCACTGGATGCTCTATGTCTTCGGGGCGTTCTTGGTCTATTCGGGGGCCAAGATGATGTTCGCCGGCGATGGCGAGGCCTCGGTGGAGCCCGACAAGAACCCCGCGGTGAAGCTGGTCCGCCGGTTCTTCCCGGTCTCGCCGTCGTTCGATGGACAGAATTTCGTCACCCACCACGAGGGGCGGCGCATGCTCACCCCGCTGGCGTTGGTGCTCGTGGTGGTGGAGACCACGGATGTCGTCTTCGCGCTGGATTCCATCCCGGCCATCTTCGGGGTCACGAGCGACGCCTTCCTCGTGTTCACGTCGAACGTGTTCGCGATCCTCGGGTTGAGGTCGCTCTACTTCGTGCTCGCGAGCGCGATGGGATACTTCCGGCTGCTGAAGTACGGGCTGTCGCTCGTTCTGGTGTTCATCGGGGTGAAGATGCTCGCGGAACATTGGCTCAAAGCTTGGATGGGCGATTCCCTGATGAACATCTCCCTCGGGATCGTCCTCGGGATCATCTTGATCTCGATGCTCGCATCCTTGGTGCTCGCCTGGCGCGAACGATCCGGCAAGGAGCGCGGATGAAGCACCGCTGGATCGTGGCGCCCGTGCGGCCGTTGCTCACCCGGGCGCTCATCGATGAGCTGGGTGTCAGCCCGTTGCTCGCCCAGTGCCTGGTCAACCGGGGGCACACCTCGCCGGCCGGGACCAGGGTCTTCCTGGATCCGAGGCTCAAGGCGCTCGCCGATCCGTTCCTGCTGCCCGGGATGGCGCGTGCCGTCGACCGGCTCTTCGCCGCCCGCGAGGCCGGCGAACCGTTCGTCATCTTCGGCGACTACGACGTCGATGGCGTCACCGCGACCACGGTCCTGAAGACCGGCCTGGCCGCGCTCGGATGGACGGCGCACCACTTCCTCCCCCACCGCATGGACGAAGGCTACGGCCTGAGCCAGGCCGGCGTGGAGCATTGCATGGAACGGTTCGCCGTGCCGCTCCTGCTCGCGGTCGACTGCGGCTCCACCGCCGTCTCCCAGGTGGCTTGGCTCGGACGGCGCGGCGTGGACGTCGTGGTGCTCGACCATCACCAGGTGAGCGATCCGGCCCCGGCGGCGTTCGCGCTGGTGAACCCTCAGCTCGCGGGACCGGACGGACCTGATTTCCGGGAACTCTGTTCCGCCGGGCTGGCGTTCAAGTTCCTCCACGCGGTCGTGAAACGCGGGCGGGAACTCGGGCTCGAAGGGTTCGGCAAGTTCGACCTGAAGCCTTTCCTGGACCTGGTGGCGCTGGGCACCATCGCGGATCTGGTCCCGCTTGTCGGCGAGAACCGCATCCTCGTCAGCGCCGGACTCGAACGGCTCGAATCGACCGCCCGGCCGGGTCTGGTCGTCCTGAAAGAGGTCGCGCAGACGAGATCCCCCGTGGGGGTCTACGAGGTCGGCTTCCAACTGGCCCCGCGGTTGAACGCCGCCGGCCGCCTGGAGACCGCGGAGGCCGCGCTGGAGCTGCTGCTCGCTCCGGATGTCGAGACCGCGATGCCGCTGGCCCAGGCGCTCGACGCCACCAACCGGGAACGCCAAGCCATCGAACGCCGCATGGCTGACGACGCCGTCGGGCAGGTGCGGTCGAGTTTTGATCCGGCGCGCGACTTCGTCATCGTGGAAGGGCAGCTGCTCTGGCACATCGGCGTCGTCGGCATCGTCGCCTCGCGCGTCCTCCGGGAGTTCTACCGGCCGACGGTCATCCTGGGCGGCGACAACGGGAGCTGGCGTGGATCCGGGAGGAGCATCCCAGGATTCGACCTGGCGGCTGCTTTGCGGGGATGCGCCGACCTGCTGGTCAAACACGGCGGCCATGCGATGGCCGCCGGCGTCACGCTCGCGCCGGAGAATGTCGCGGCGTTCCGGGAACGCCTGAACGCCGCGGCGCGGGCAGCGTTGTCGGCCGACCTGTTGGTGCCGGAACTGCGATTGGACGCCGAGGTCCCCTTGCGCGAGCTGACCTTGGAACGGATGGCGGAGCTGGGCCGATTGGAACCCTTCGGTCAGCAGAACCCTCCGGTGCAGTTGGTCGTGCCCAAGGTGACGCTTGCCGCCCCGCCGCAAAAGCTCGGCCGCGAACAACGGCACTGGAAACTGCGCCTCACCGACGGCCAAGCCCACGCCGATGCTCTCTGGTGGGGCGCCGCACAAGAAAAGCCGCCCACCGGGATGTTCGATGCCGCAGCGGTGCCGCAGGTGGAGGAGTACAACGGGCGTCGCAGCGTCCGGTTGAAGTTCTTGGACTGGCGTCCGGTGAGCGCGTGACCGGACCGATGGCGAGATCTTGTGACGCCTGGTCCTAGGGGCGGTCGTCTCCAACGGGGTATTCCTGTCGCCGCTGCTGCGGCCCGACGGTCTCGATGGCAGCCAACGGGTCGGGGATGACAGGGTTGGTTCCGCTCCGGTAGGGTCCGCGATGCGGCGACGCCATGGAGCTTGGTCTGAAAAATCCCGGGAACCGGTCGGCCAATGGCTCCGGACCTGCCTGAACGTAAGAGCTCACCATCCGGTGGCCGGTTGAAAAAACCACGATGTTCCGAGACAGGTGCCCGTTGGGACGTCGTCCATGTTTTGGATCAAAAATCTGTTGACGCGATGAGGCGCCCGACGGCAAGGTGGCTCCACACACGGAATAAAAATAAACCACAAATGAAGACCAAATCTCTTCTGCTTGCTGCTGTTGCGGCCTCTTTGGGCGCCGTTTCTGCATTTGGGGCTGTCAGCTCCAACGTCGTTGGATACACCAAATTGTCCCTCTCCAAGGGCTTCAACTTGGTCGCCAACACTCTCGACAACAAGGCGGGTAACGATGTCACCGCTCTGTTCGCGGCTCTCCCTGCTGACTCCACGGTCTTCCAGTGGAACGGCAAAGGCTTCAACGCCCTCGATAAAGTCGGCGACGGCGCTGGCGACTGGGGTGATGTCGGTTATGCCTTGGCTCCGGGCACCTCGGTGTTCGTGCAGGCTTCTGCTGCCAAGGACATCGTCCTCGTCGGCGAAGTGCTGACCGGCCTCCAAGAGGTTGCCATCATCAAGGGCAACAACTTCGTTGCGTCCAAGATTCCTCAGAGCGGCGGGCTTGACACGGATCTTGGCTTCTCCACTCTGGCGGCCGATTCGACGGTGTTCACTTGGGATGCCAAGAAGGGCACCTATGTCGCGAGCGATTACCTCGGTGGTGGCGCTTGGGGCACGGATAGCGGCTCCTCTCCGGTCATCGGCGTCGGTCAGGGCTTGGTCATCCAATCCGCTGCGGCCGGTAAGTGGTCCCGGACGTTCGTGATCAACTGATAGAGAAAGAAAGTTTAGGTAAACTTTTCCGTTGCAACCTATAGATATGAAAAAATCAATCCTGGCCATCGGCCTCGTCGCGTTGAGTCTCTCTGCGTTCGCGCAGGGCACCTTCAACGGCAAGAACACCTCCACCTCCCCTGTTCTCGGTGCTGACGGCCTCAAGCTGTCCAAGGTGACCGGTCGGGTCGAGATCCTCGTGGGTGGCGCGGTGCTCAGCACCGCCAAGAACACGTTCGCTGCGGACGGAATCTTCTCCCTCGGCGTGATCACCACCAGCGTCGCTGGTGGCGGCACCGCCTCGGTGACGGTCCGCGCTTGGGACTCCGCCGTGGGTGCGACCTACGCCGCTGCTGTCGCGGCCGGCAAGGGCTTCGCCTCCTCGACGTTCGACGTCGCCGGGTTGGCCACGGGTTCCACGCCTCCTCCGGCGATGGACAACTTCAAGGGCCTCACCCTCTCGGCCGGCTCCGTCGTGGTGCCTGAGCCGACGACCATCGCGCTCGCCGCGCTCGGTCTCGGTGGCCTGCTCTTCGTGAGCCGCCGCAAGTAATTGCAGCGATCTTCAAAAGCCGCCCCTTCTCGGGGCGGCTTTTTTTGTTTCCGGGTTGACGGGCCATAGGTCGAACGGTTACCAAGACCAAGTCAACGGCGTGTTCGTCTATCGGCTAGGACATAGCCCTCTCAAGGCTGGAAGATGGGTTCGACTCCCATACGCGCTACCATTCTCCGACCGCCCGTGGATAGGATTCCCGGGCGGTCTTTTCATTCCTGTCCCATGATCCGTGACGCACGTCGGATTTTGTCGTTGGCGACGATGCTGATCCTGGGTCTCCAGGGAAACGGCGCGATCGACGACCGCGTCCGACTCTCACTCGAAGCCTTGCAGCGCCTGAAAGGAACGGACCTCCAAGCCAATCCCGCATTGGGGCAAGCGGTGAAGAGGGTCCTGGAACAGGTGCGTGGCGAGCCTGAATTCGTGCAGGTGGTCAAAGATTTCGATCTTCAAGGCCAAGAGGAAGGCCTGCGCGAAGTCGTCTTGGCCGTCCCGCGATCCGAGGCCGCTGTCGAGGCTCTGCGCCTGCTGCTCGCAGCCAAGACCGGGAGCCCGGTGGTCCCATTGTTGACCGGACCGATACCTCGCGTCGTGGAGGTCATCGGTTCGCTCGGAGCGACTCTCGATAACCAGATCGCTCCGCTGTTGCTTCCGATCGTGGTCGATCCCACCCGCCCATTGGAGGTGCGGACGGCGGCGGTGCAAGCAGTGGCCCGGGTCAACGGGGGCGCGGATGGATTGTTGGCGATGG
>JANNAJ010000712.1:0-7690 GCA_031384285.1 Verrucomicrobiota bacterium | reverse complement strand
GGTCCAGGCCGGATCCGAGTAATCGGCGGCGACGATCCGCACCGCGTCGCATCGCGCAGCAAAGCGCGTCCGGGCCGCGGCGAGCATCGGCTCGGAGAAATCGACCAGCGTCGCGCGGGCCTCCGGGAACCGCCCGAGGAGCGCCGCGGCCAGCACGCCGTCGCCGCAACCGAGGTCGAGCACGCGCCGGACCGGAAGGCCCGTGGCCCCGATCAGGCGAAGCATCGTGTCGATCTGCGCGGCGGCGAGCGGGATGGCGCCGCGCACCCCGGAGAGGTACGCGGCGACGACTTCATCGGACTGCCAGACGGCGGCATCCATAGAGGGCTTGGCGCGTCACGACGGACGCGTCGGGGAACATCCGGCGACGGTTCAGCCCAAGCGGTTGAGCGCGCTGAGCACGGCCTTCATCGACGCGAGCTCGATGTTGGTGTCCACGCCGGCGCCCCATCTCACGCGGCCGTCGGCGGTCTTGATCTGGATGTAGGAGATCGCGCTGGCACCGGATCCGGCGCTGAGCGCGTGCTCGCGGTAGTTGGCGACCTCGAATCGCGGCGCGCCGGCCACGACGAGCGCGGCGACGAACGCAGCGATCGGCCCGTTGCCTTCGCCGTCGACCTTCGCCTCCACGCCGAGGCGTCTCAGCGAGGCGCGGGCCTGGAACCGGCCGTCCACGCCGTCGGCATGGAAGTGGACGAGTTCCCACGGCGACACGCGGTCCACGTACTCGCGCCAGAACATCGCCTTGAGCTCGTCGGCCTTCACCTCGCGGCCGAGGGCGTCGACCAGGTCGTTGGCGATCGGGCCGAACTCGCGCTGCATGTCCTTGGGCAGCTCGATGCCGAACTCCGCCTCCAGCAGATAGGCGACACCGCCCTTGCCGGACTGGCTGTTCACGCGGATCACCTCCTGGTAACGGCGACCGATATCGGCGGGGTCGATCGTGAGGTACGGGACGTCCCAGTTCGGACGGCCGCCCTTCTCCCATTCGGTGAGGCCCTTCTTGATGGCGTCCTGGTGCGATCCGCTGAACGCGGTGAAGACCAGTTCGCCGGCGTAAGGTTGCCGCGGAGGCACGGTCATGCCGGTGCAGCGCTCGTAGACATCCACCACCTTGCCGAGGTCGGAGAAGTCGAGACCGGTCTCGATGCCGTGCATGTAGAGGTTCAGCGCCACGGCGACGAGGTCGAGGTTGCCGGTGCGTTCGCCGTTGCCGAAGAGCGTGCCCTCGACGCGGTCCGCGCCGGCGAGCAGCCCGAGCTCCGTGGCGGCGATGCCGGTGCCGCGGTCGTTGTGCGTGTGCAGGCTGACGATGAGCGAGCCGCGGTCGCGGATGTTCCGGCAGATCCACTCGATCTGGTCGGCATAGACGTTCGGCATCGCGACCTCGACGGTGTCGGGCAGGTTGAGGATCATCTTGCGCTCCGGCGTGGGGCGCCAGACATCCATCACGGCCTCGGCGATCTCCTTGGCGTACTCCACCTCGGTCATGCTGAAGCTCTCCGGCGAGTACTGGAGCCGCACGTCGGTCCCGGCCAGGCGCGGCAACCGGTCCTGGATCCAGCGGGCGCCCTGCACCGCGATGGACTTGATCTCCTCCTTGGACTTGCCGAAGACCACGCGGCGCTGCGCCGGCGAGGTGGAGTTGTAGAGATGGATGATGACCTTCTTGGCGCCGACGAGCGATTGGACGGTCTTCTCGATGAGGTCCTCGCGGGCCTGGACGAGGCACTGGATGGTGACGTCGTCAGGGATGCGCCCTTCCTCGATCAAGCGGCGGTTGAAGGCGAACTCGGTGTTGGAGGCGGACGGGAAGCCGACCTCGATCTCCTTGAAACCGCACTTCACCAGCGCGTCGAAGAGCTCGAGCTTCTGCGACACGTTCATCGGCACGGCGAGCGCCTGGTTGCCGTCGCGGAGATCCACGCTGCACCAGGTCGGGGCGGCGGCGAGGACGCGGTCGGGCCAGCGCCGGTCGGGCAGGCTCACCGGCTGGAACGGGCGGTACTTCGATGCAGGGTTCTTCAACATGGCGGCGTGGTTTCGTGGAGTCGCGGCCCTCAGGTCGCGGCCAGCGTCGTGGAAAACAAAAAGCCCCACGGCCGGGTCGCGGCGGCGGGGCGGGAAGCATCGTGGGCGTTCACCAGACCCCGGCGGCCGCGCGGCTGATCAGCAGCGCGGCGGTCATAAGCCGAAGGTTGGCGACGGAATCCACGCCCGGCTTTTAGGCCGTGCACACGGTCGGCGCAAGCCCCAAGATGCCCCGCGGCCCGGTCGCCGGCACGTCGGCCGCAGGTGGCGAGACCCAAGGCAACCGAAAACAGGGCTTGCACGGAAACTTACCACCCGTCATTTTCCCCGCTCCTTTGACGGAACGCCGGTCCCCGACCGGACACTCTAAGCACAGCACCTATGGTCAAGATTCGTTTGAAACGTGTCGGCACGAAGAACACTCCGGTCTACCGCGTGGTCGTGGCCGACCGCCGCAGCCCTCGCGATGGCAAGTTCATCGAGGAGATCGGCACCTACCAGCCGCTCAAGGCGGACGCCATCAACTTCACCCTCGACCTCGAGCGCGTGAAGTACTGGGTCGGCGTCGGCGCGCAGCCGAGCGAGACCGTGGCCAGCATGATCAAGAAGGCGAGCAAGGCGGCCGCGGCGACGCAGCCGGCCTGAACCTTCCACGCCCCGCGGCCATGCAGGCATTCGTCGAGTTCGTCGTGAAAGGGCTGGTGGACCAGCCCGATGCCGTGCAGGTCGTGCCGGTGGAGAAGGGTGGCCTGACCGTGTACGAGCTGAGCGTCGCCCCGGGCGATGCCGGCAAGGTGATCGGCCGACGGGGCACGACCATCCAGGCGTTGCGGTCGTTGTTGCAGGTGGGCGCCCAGAAGAAAGGCGTCCGCTGCACGCTGGACCTGGTGGAAGATTGACGGGAAAGGCCCGCGCGGGCTGACAGGACCGCGCGAACCGCCGATGAGAATCGATGTCCTGACACTGTTCCCCGCGATGTTCGCGGGGCCGCTCGACGAGAGCATCGTCAAGCGCGCCCGGAATGCCGGGATCCTCGACCTGAGGATACATAATCTGAGGGATTGGGCGCACGACCGTCACCGGACGGTGGACGACACCCCCTACGGCGGCGGCCCTGGTATGGTGCTGAAGCCGGGACCGATCTTTGAAGCAGTCGAGGCCCTGAAAGCGGCGAGCGGGACGAGGACCAAGGTGGTCCTCACCTCCCCGGCCGGGCGGACGTTCACGCAGGACGTCGCCCGCGAGCTGGCCGCCGAGGAAAGCATGCTGCTGGTCTGCGGCAGCTATGAGGGCTTCGACGAGCGGGTGCGCGAGCACTTGGCGGACGACGAGCTGAGCATCGGCGATTTTGTGCTGACCAACGGGGCCCTGCCCGCGATGGTCGTCATCGACGCGGTGGCCCGGCTGTTGCCCGGCGCGCTGGGCGACGATGCCAGCAGCCAGGACGAATCGTTCAGCCACGGGCTGCTCGAGTATCCGCAGTACACGCGGCCGGTCGATTTCAGGGGCTGGCGCGTGCCGGAGATTTTGCAGTCGGGGAACCATTCCGCCATCGAGCGATGGCGGAGGGCGCAGGCGATGAAACGCACCGCCGAGCGCAGGCCCGACCTGTGGGAAAAAATGAAGTGGGCGAAGCCCGCGAGAAAGATTTGAGGAACGAGCCATGAACAAAGGTGCATTGTTTGACAAGATCGAGTCCGAGCAATTCCGCAAGGAGCCGGCAAAGTTCAACGTGGGCGACAGCGTGCGCGTCCACACCAAGGTCGTCGAAGGCGACAAAGAGCGCCTCCAGGTGTTCGCCGGCGTCGTCATCGGGATGCGCGGCCACGGCCTGAACGAGACGTTCACCGTCCGCCGCATCAGCTACGGCGAGGGCGTCGAGCGCATCTTCCCGATCCACTCCCCCCGCGTGGACAAGGTCGAGGTCGAGCGCGAAGGCAAGGTCCGCCGCGCCAAGCTCACCTACCTGCGCAAGCGCATCGGCAAGGGCGCCACCTTCGTCAAGGAAGCCGCCTACGACGCCACCGCTGCCAAGGCTGCCAAGGCTGCCAAGCCGGCGAAGGCCGCCGCGGCCGCCAAGTAGTCTTCCGTCCGCATCGACAAGGGCGAGGCCTCGGCCTCGCCCTTTCGCGTGCCGTCGCCCCGTCTCCCGGCTCGCATCCCGTCCGGCCGTCCCCAAGCTCCCGCCATGCGATGTTTCGTGACCGCCGGCCCGACCTGGGAACCGCTCGACCGCGTGCGCCGTCTCACCAACTTCTCCACCGGCAGCCTCGGCGGCCAGTTGGCGAACCACCTTGCCGCCGCCGGACACGAGGTCCGGCTTTTCCTGGGCGGATCCGCCGTCTGGCGCGGACCGCTCGCCGCGGTGGCGGTCGAGGAGTTCTCCACCACGGCCTCGCTCGGTGATCGCATCGCGGCCCACGCCGGCCCGGAGCCCGTCGCCTTCTTCCACGCCGCCGCCGTGAGCGATTTCACCGGCGGCGCCGCGCTGGAGCGTGCGTCCGACGGCACGCTGTCGCCGCTCTCCGCGGGAAAACTCTCGACCCGTGGCGGCACGTTGCTGGTCGAGCTGGTGCCGACGCCGAAGATCCTCCCCCGTCTCCGCGGACTGTTCCCGGCCGGATGGATCGTGGGATGGAAGTTCGAGGCGGACGGCGACCGCGCGGACGTCCTCGCGCGGGTCGCGCGGCAGTTCGCTGAATCGCAAAACGACCTCTGCGTCGCCAACGGCCCGGCCTATGGCGACGGCTTCGGCCTGGTCACGCCCGCCGGCGTGGTGACACACCTCACCGACCGACCTGCCCTGTTCGCCGCGCTCACGGAGCGGCTGCGGGAAATGGAGACCTGGCGGGCCGGCTGACCGGCTTGCCCGCCCGCTCGTGAGCTCGTCGACTTTTCCCGCCGCAACTTCCCCCTCGTCACGTCCCCGCCCGCTTCCTAACGTCCGCCCCTTATGTTCGAAGCCACCCGCGCCGAGCTCGACGCGATCTCCGCAAAACTCGCGCAGCTGCGGAGATTCCTTGATGTGCCCAGCGCCCAGCGGCGCCTGGCCGAGCTCGATTCGCAGATGGCGACCGACAGCTTCTGGAACAACCAGGAGGCCGCCCGCAAGACCATCGACGAGGCCAACGGGCTCAAGAAGAAGGTCGATCCCCAGGTCGGTTTCGAGAAACGCATCGAGGACACCAAGGTCCTGCTCGAGCTCGGCGAAGCGGAGCCGCCCGCCGGACAGGACGCCGTCCAGAAGGAGGCCGACACCGACCTCGCGGCGCTGGCGAAGGCGGTGGACAAGTTCGAGCTCGAAGTGCTCCTGACCGGGCCGCACGACGGGAAGCACTGCATCTTCAGCATCAACGCCGGCGCCGGCGGCACCGAGGCGCAGGACTGGGCGGAGATGATCTCGCGCATGTACGCCCGCTGGTTCGAGGCGCGCGGCTGGGAAGCCGAGATCACCGACCTGCTGCCCGGCGATTCCGCCGGCGTGAAGAGCATCACCTACCGCGTGGTGGGCGACAACGCCTACGGCTTCTGCAAGGCCGAGCGCGGCGTCCACCGCCTCGTCCGCATCTCGCCCTTCGACTCGAACAAGCGCCGCCACACCAGCTTCGCGAGCGTCGATTGCATCGCCGAGATCAGCGACCTCACCGAGGCCGACATCGTGATCCCCAAGAGCGAGCTCCTGCGCGACACCTTCCGCTCCGGCGGCAAAGGCGGGCAGAACGTGAACAAGGTCGAGACCGCCGTCCGCCTCACCCATCTCCCGACCGGCCTCGTCGCGGCGTCGCAAGCGCAGCGCAGCCAGGCGCAGAACGAGATGACCGCGATGGCCATGCTCATCTCCAAGCTCGACGCGCTGAAGCTCGACCAGGCGAAGGGCGAGATGGAGCGCTTCTACGGCGACAAGGGCAGCGTGTCCTGGGGCAACCAGATCCGCAGCTACGTCTTCCAGCCGTACCGCATGGTGAAGGACCTCCGCACCGGCGTGCAGACCAGCAACGTCCAGGCCGTCATGGACGGCGAGCTCGACCCGTACGTGAACGGCTGGCTCCGCGCCGGTTGCCCGCTCAAGCGCATCCCCGGCATCAAGGACGAGGAGGAGTGACCCTCGCGGTTCTCCGCGAGGTCCTGGACCGCGGTCCCAAGAGATCCAGGCTTTGGTCCTCGTCGCGCGGCACGGACCATGTGGCGCCGCGACCGGCCGTCTATCGCGTCCGCCGGTCTTTGAAGTGCTCGACGTGTCCGTCGAGCATCAGCCGGTTGCGTCCGCCCAGGTGCGCGGACCAGCTGCGGAGCGCCTCCGGCACCGCCGCGATCGTGCCGGGAAAATACGGATCCACCACGAGCTCGACCTCGGTCGGGCCCGACGGTCGGCCGGCGGTCGGGTTGTCGGCCTCGCGCAGCTGGTCGACGGCTTCCGGGACGGTCTTGCCCCAGAAATCATCGGGCGGCACCGGATCGTCGGGCCGGTCGAAGCGCCACATCCAGTAGCTCACCACCGGCGCGGCGTTGGTGCCGGTCCCGCCGGTCTGATGCGCCTGCGGAGCCGTCGCCAGCGGCCCCGACGCGATCGCCGGGCAAGCCCAGACGCGGCCCTCGGGAACCCCGTTGCCCAGGACCACCGCGGCCCAGCCGGCGCGCGGATCGCTCTTCGGCCAGGTCGTCCACGGCATGTAGCCGCCGGGAAGCGCCTGCTTCAGGTCGCGCCGGTCGGGGAAGCGGTCCGCGTGGTCGGCGAGATACATCAGCCACGCGAGGCCGAGTTGCCGTTGGTTGGAGACGCAGGCGGATCTCCGGGCCGATCCTTGCGCCCGGGCCAAAGCCGGCAACAGCAGCGACGCGAGGATGGCGATGATCGCGACGACGACCAGCAGCTCGATCAGCGTGAAAGCGGACGGTGATGGGTTCCGCGCGGGCGGACCCCCCGCGCTCCCGTGTCCGCGGGTCCGCTTCGCCGGCCTCGGCGCAGGTTCATCTCGGCAGCCGGAACGCGACATAAGCATCCCCGCTCTTGGTGCCGATCTTGCCGCCGCCGCAGGCGATCACGACGTATTGCCGGCCGCCGACCGAGTACGTCGCCGGCGTGGCGTAGCCGGCCGCCGGGAGCTTGGCCTTCCATAGCTCTTTGCCGCTCTTGCGGTCGAAGGCGCGCAGATGCTCGTCGCGGCTGGCGGCGATGAAGACGAGCCCGCCAGCGGTCACCACCGGGCCGCCGTAGTTCTCGGTGCCGGTCGGCGGGATGCCCTTGGCCGTGAGCTCGGGCCACTCGCCGAGCGTGACGCGCCAACGGTATTCGCCGGTGTTCAGGTCGATCGCGTTGAGCGTGCCCCACGGGGGCTTGATCGCCGGGTATCCGTTGGTGTCGAGCCAGCGGTTGTAGCCGGTCATCGTGTACGGGATGCCGCCCAAGGCATCCGCTCCGCCGAGTTCTTCCTTGCCCCGCGGGTCGTTCACCGATGCCGGCGTCGCGACCGTGGCCTCCCCTAGCAGATGGTCGACGACCGCCTCACGCTGCGGTCCGCTGAGGAAATCGAACGAGGGCATCACGCCTTTGCCAGTCTTGAGCAGGGCCAGCACGTCGGCCTTCTTCAGCCGCTGCCCGACGCCGACGAGGGACGGGACGTTCTGCGCCTTGTTGCCGGTGCGGTCGATGCCGTGGCAG
>JANNAJ010000673.1:0-15047 GCA_031384285.1 Verrucomicrobiota bacterium | reverse complement strand
CACGCTGGCCGACGAGACCGGCTGCCACTGGGAACTGCTCGCGCTGCCCGATCTGGTCCTAGCCAAGAAAACCCAGCGCGAGCAGTTCCCAGTGGCAGCCGGTCTCGTCGGCCAGCGTGGTCCGGCGCTCCCAGATCGCCGGGAAGGCGTCCACGCCGCGCAGCTTGGACATCACGTCCACGCGGAGGCCGGCGGCCTCGGGATGGTGGCAACGGAAATGGACGGAGTGTCCGCGCTCGAGATGGCGGGCCTCGAAGGGTGGGACCGCCACGACCTCGGCCCGCAGCTCGTCCAAGGCCGCCTGCAGGCGGCCAAGATTCTCGGCGTCCGCGAGGATGGCGAGGTCCACATCGCGGCTAAACTGGGCCGCGCCGTACAACACGCAGGCCTGGCCGCCCATCAGCAGGGCGCGGACGTGCTGCGCCTGCATCGTGGAAAGGACTTTGCGTATCGGGTTCGGGATCAAGCGAGCCTCCTATGGAGAGATAGTGCGCCCACAGCTTCTCCGTCTCGCGGAGACGCGCCAGCGGCGCGAGCCGATACCAGTCGGCCCATTCGCCCGCCACGATGTCCTCGGGTTCGAGCACGGGATGAAGCTAGCCGTTCCATGCGCCGAAACTCAAGCCCGCCGGCCGAGCAGCGCGGACCCGCCGTCGTCCACGCGGCCGCAGGCGTTGCAGCGGAGGAGTCCGATGTGGACGAAGTGCTGCTTGTCGGCGATGGCTGCCTCGATCTGTTGGGGCAACCACAGGTGAGTCAAAGGCCCCGCAAGCGAGAGCACTCCACATGTGACGAGAAACCAGTTTTGCCGGCGGATCACTTCGACGACTTCTGCTAGCTGCTCGGGTGTCATCTCAGAAATACCCGGCCTTCTTCCGGTCCTCCATGGCGGCCTCGCTGGCCTTGTCGTCGGCCCGGGTGCCGCGCTCGGTCACGAAGGCAATCGAGACTCCGGCCTCTTGCGGCGCTGTATTGGTGGATCGCACGCTCATCTCTCGGGCGGCAGGATGACCGGGATCACGTCGCGCTTGTTGCGGCGGTAGACGGCGAAGTCGCGCCGGTCGGTGGTGATGACTTGGTGCTCGGGGAACAACTCGCTCATGCGGACCACACACAGGTCGCAAAGATCGGGACGCTGGTCGGCGAAGCGCGCGGCGAGTTCCGTCAGGTGGGTGTGATTGGCCGCCATGCTGAACTCCACCTCCAGCAGGCCGCTGCCCAATGCCTCTGTGACCAACGCCGGATCGTCCAGCAGGTAGGCCGCTTCGGTCAGCACCGCTTCGCAGGTCAGCAAGGGTTCGGAGACCTGCCGCGCCAGTCCGACTGCCCACGCATGGTGTTCATCGCGGGCATTCAGGAACGCGACGAGGAATCCGGTGTCGGCGATGGCGGTCATCGCTTGCCGAACCCTTCTCGGGTGGACAGGTCGCGGGGCAACCCCTTGGCCTTGCCGGCGAGCGTCATCCACGGCCTTTCACCCGTGGCGGCGCGCGCCTTCGTCAACTGGAGGCGGACGACTTCGCCCCGGGTCTGGCCCGTGCGTTCCGCCGTCTCCTTCAGCCACGCCGCGAGGTCCTCGGGCAGGCGGACGCTGAGTGTGCTGCTCATATGGCGGAAGTGTATGACGTGGTCGGAACCTTGCAACCCGAGGTTCGCTTCAGAAATACCCGGCCTTCTTCCGGTCCTCCATGGCGGCCTCGCTGGCCTTGTCGTCGGCCCGGGTGCCGCGCTCGGTGACGCGCGCGGCGGAGACCTCGCCGATGATGTCGTCCACGCTGGTCGCGGGGGACTCGATCATGCCGGTGCTGATCATGTCGGCGATGGTGCGGACGCGGACGACCATCGTGGCGCGCTTCTCGTTCGGTCGCGGCCGGGCGCCTTCGTACGGGTCGGGCCGGGTGGCATCGGTGTGCGGGGTCGGCACGGGCAGCCATTGTCCACCGCGGCGGAAGCATTCGCGGGTATGGCTGAAATAGATGTTCGGGACCTCGAGCTTCTCCTGCTTGATGTATTCCCAGACGTCCATCTCGGTCCAGTTGGAGAGCGGGAACACGCGCATGTTCTCGCCGGGGTTCAAGCGGGCGTTGTAGAGGTTCCATATCTCGGGGCGCTGGTTCTTCGGGTCCCACTGGCCGAAGCCGTCGCGGAAGCTGAAGAAGCGCTCCTTGGCGCGGGCCTTCTCCTCGTCGCGGCGCGCGCCGCCGATGGCGCAGTCGAACCGGAACTCCTCGATGGCGCCGAGCAGCACGGGGATCTGCAGCTTGTTGCGGCTGATCTCGCCGGGAGCGGGCATCGCGGTGCCGTCGGCGATGGCCTGGTCGACGGTCCGGACGATGAGCTTCGCTCCGAGTTCCTTGGCGCGGCGGTCGCGGAACCCGATGAGCTCGGGGAACTCGTGGCCGGTCTCGACGTTGAGGAACGGCATCGGCAGGTCCGACGGGCGGAAGGCCTTCTCGGCGAGCCGGAGCAGGCAGATGGAATCCTTGCCGCCGGAGAACAGCAGGACGGGCCGTTCGAACTCGGCCGCCACCTCGCGCATGATGTGGATGGCTTCGGTCTCGAGATACTGGAGATGGTCGAGGTGGTAGGAAGACATGGAAAGGGGATGGCGTCTGGGGTCTGGGGTCTAGGGTTCAGCTCCGGTCGCCAAGGGAGCGGATCAGGCCGCTGATGAGTTTTCCGGTCTGGATGCAGAGGGAGAGCAGGTGCTCTTGCTCGGTGTGAACCACAAATTGGTTGTCGAGGAGGACATATGCCATGGAACGGACCTCGCCGCACGAGCGACGGGCGTAGTTGTAGGCTTGGCGTTTCTCCGCCGGGTGGAGGCTTTCCCAGCCTTCAGCGACGTTGTTCATCACGGAGATAGCAGCCCGCTGAAGTTGGTCGCGAAGCCCGAAGTCTCTCGACAGAGGCTCACGTCGGCACAGGGCATAGACTTGATTCGTCAACACGCGTGCTGATCTCCATGCTTCCGAGTTTTCAAATGGCTCACCCATCTCGCTCCCAGACGCTAGATGCCAGACCCAATCCCCTCGGCCTTCCCCACAGCCTTGCCGCCCCATGCCGCGTGGAGGCCGCACTCGCGCTTCTCGTCGGCTTTGGCGGGGTCGAAGTAGTCCCACTCGTTCGGGAGGTCGTGCTGCTTGAGGTAGGCATCCATCTGGGCGTCGGACCAGTGGAAGACGGGACTGACCTTGAGCGAGTTGAAGTTCCCGTCGGGCGACACGATGTCGAGGCCGGCGCGGTTCGGGTTCTGCACCTTCCGGAGCGCGGTGAGCCAGACGGTCGGCGCGAGCTCCTTCATCCCGCGCTGGAACGGCTCCAGCTTCATGACGGTGCTGAAGGCCTTGATGCGCTCCTCGTTCTCGGGCGTCGGCTCGGGCATCCCGCCGTGGACCGCGTCGTAGTGCGCCGCGGTCAGGCGGGGCAGGTAGGGCCGGATGTCCAGCTTGAGCCGGGAGCGCAGCTGTTCGGCATGCCGGTAGGTCGCCGGGCGGTTGTAGCCGTGGTCCACCCAGAGCACCGGGATGTCCGGCTGGACCTGGGTGACGAGGTGCAGGAGGACCGCTTCGTACGGGCGGAAGTTGGTGGAGATGACGGCTCGGCCGCCGGCTCGGGCGATGGCCCAGCGGACGACATCGAGCGCGGACTTGGACGTCAGCTCGGCGTTGGCTTGGAGGATCTGGTCGTGGGTCATGGGAAAGGGACGAGGGTCGAGGTCCGGAGGTCGAGGAAGGAATCGCTACGCGGGCGGACGGACGTGCGCCGATGCGTCCCGACGGACGATTTGCCGTCGGCCGGAAATGCGCTTAACTCCCCGCTTCGTGGCGTTAAGCTGCGAGGGGTGCCCCTATCGCGGGGGCCCGGCGAACTGATCTCACGAACAAGACCATGAACGAAACCAACACCATCCGTGTGGGCCAAGCGGTGCCCGACTTCGACCTCGAGACGTACGAACCGGCTTCCGGCGAGTTCGGCAAGCTTTCGCTCGCCGAGCAGAAGGCCGCCGGGAAGTGGACCGTGCTCGTCTTCTATCCGGCCGACTTCACCTTCGTCTGCCCGACAGAGCTGGCCGACCTGGCCGACCAGCACGCCGCGCTCGCCAAGCTCGGCGCGACCGTCGCCGGCGTCTCCACCGACACGAAGTACGCCCACCTCGCGTGGCGCAACTCCGAGCGTTTGCTCGCCAACGTCCGGTACACGCTGGCGGCGGACCCGACGGGCGCGTTGTCGCGGACGCTCGGCGTGCTCGACGAGAAGAGCGGCCTCGCCCTGCGCGGCACCTTCATCATCAACCCGTCCGGCGTGCTCGTGTCGTCGGAGGTCAACTTCTACAACGTGGGCCGCAACGCCGCGGAGCTGCTCCGGAAGGTCGAGGCGAACACCTATCTCATCGACCATCCTGCCGAGGCGTGCCCGGCCAACTGGCGTCCGGGCAGCAAGACCCTCTCGCCCGACGCGAAGATGGTCGGCAAGGTCTACGAGGCGTTGAACAGTTGATCCCGGCATCGGAAGAACAGGATGAGGACCGGCCGCATCGGCCGGTCCTCTTTCTTTGTCCGGATCAGTTGGCGGCGGCCGTCGTCGTGGTCCAGACGGCCCGGGCCACCCAATCGCCGAAACGTTCGCCGCCGACGCGTTCCTTCGCGTAGCGGGTCAGCAGCGGCCGCAACTCGTCCACGATCTCGGGGTCTTTGACGACGTCCTTGTGGAGCCGGTTGAGGCGCGTGCAGGACTCGTTGCCGCCGAGGTAGAGCTGGTAGCGTCCGGGGCCTTTCCCGACGAGACCGATCTCCGCCATGTACGGCCGGGCGCAGCCGTTCGGGCAACCGGTCATGCGGATGATGATCTCCTCGTCGGCGAGACCGACTTCGGCCAACAGGCCCTCGATATTGGTCATCAAGGTCGGCAGATAGCGCTCGCTCTCGGCGAGGCCGAGACCGCAGGTGGGCATCGAAGGGCACGCCATCGAGGCGCGCCGGATCGCGGTGGCCTGGCCGGCGACCGGGATCCCGTGGTCGGCGAGGATCTGCGTGATGGCGGCCTGGTCGGCCGCGGCGATGTCGGCGATGATGACGTTCTGCGACGGCGTGAGGCGGAACTCGGGACCGAAACGCTGCGCGATGGCCACGAGCGCGGCCTTCAGGCGGTAGCCGTCCTTGTCCTTCACGCGGCCCGCTTCGACGTAGAGGCCGAGGAACTTGGTGCCGTCCGCCGCAGTGTCCCATCCGAAATGGTCGCCCTGCTTCTCGAAGCGGTAGGGCTTCGCGTCCGCGAGCCGGTAGCCGAGGCGGGTCTCGAGTTCCTGGCGGAACCACGCGGCGCCCTTTTCCTCGAGCACATACTTCAGGCGCGCGTGCTTGCGGTTCGTGCGGTCGCCGAAGTCGCGATGGATCTTCAGCACGTTCTGCGAGACCTCGATGAGCTGGTCCGGCGTGAGGAAGCCGATGACGTCCGCGATGCGGGGATAGGTCTCCTCGTTGCCGTGGCTGCGGCCGAGACCGCCACCGACGGTGAGATTGTAGCCGGTCAGTTTGCCGCCTTCCTCGATCGCGATGTAGCCGAGGCAGTTCGTGAAGATGTCGACGTCGTTCACCGGCTGGATGGCGAGCGCGGTCTTGAACTTCCGCGGCAGATAGGTCTGGCCGTAGAGCGGGTCGACGAAATCCTTGTTCTCCGGCGCGTTGAGGTCGAGCTGGACGCCTTCGACCCAGATCGAGTGGTATGCCTTGGTCTTCGGCATCAGCGCCAGCGAGATGCGGTGGGCATCGGCGAGGACATCGGCCTGGAGCCCGTTCCGGGCCGGCGCGGGCGGGGCCATGACATTGCGGTTCACGTCGCCGCACGCGGCCAGCGTGTCCATCATCGCCTCGTTCAACTGCTTCATCAGCGGCCCGAGGCCCGACTTCACCACGCCGTGGAACTGGAAGCTCTGGCGCGAGGTGATGCGCAGCGTCTGGTTGCCGTACGTCGTCGCGAGACGGTCGTAGACCAGGTACTGCTTGGAGCTGAGCACCCCGCCGGGAATGCGCCCGCGGATCATCCAGATGTAGTGCTTGCCGGCCTTCCGCAGATCGCGGTCGTCCTGCTGGTAGATGCCGTGGAACTTCATGAACTGCTCGTCGTCGGCCGAGAAGCAGAGCGCCGCGGGATCGTTCAACGTCGCGGCGAGATTGCCCGCGAGCGTCGGGATGGCGGTCTTCAGCTCTTCGTTGCGGCTGGGCTTCTTGACGGCGGCGGGAGCGGTTTCAGACATAATCTTAAGCGAGTTACAGAAGATAGAGAGGTTAACGTTTTACTGGGCTGGGTCAAACGCAAATTCGCCACGTTTGGGTCGCCGATCGTAAGGCCAAGCGCCGCGGTCGGTGATCTGGAGCGGCCCGATGCGGGGTCGACGCGGATGGCTGTCCGGCGGGGTGGTTGCCTCCACTTGGACGGGTTTGGCCCCTCATGCGAGCGACTTCACGAGTCCCTCGATGACGTCCATGCCCTCTTCCGCCTGGGAGCGGGGCAGATCAAGGGCCGGTAGCAGCCGAGCGATCTGGTTGCCGCTCGGGATGGTGAGGACGCCGGCCTCATGGAGCCGGTTGACGAACTGGATGCTGGCCGGTTTGTCGCTGGCCGAGAAAGCACGGATCCGCGTGCGGTCATGGAGCTCGATCCCGAGCATGAAGCCGAGACCCCGCGCGCTCTTCACGACGCCGGGATGATCCTCCGAGAGTTTCGCGATGCGCGCCTTCAGGTAGTCGCCGGTGGTCCGGACGTGGTCGGCCAACCGGTCCCGCTCGATCACGTCGAGGACCTTCAGCGCGACCGCGCAGCCGAGCGGCGTGCCTCCGAACGTGGTCCCGTGCGTGCCCGCGCCGAGAGCGTCGCACAGCTTCACGCCGTGGGCTTCCTCGCGCACCCAGAACGCCGCGATCGGGAACCCGCCGCCGAGCGATTTCGCCATCGAGATGCCGTCCGGAAGGAACTTCTCCGCGCCCGGTATCCCTTCGAGGACGCGCTGGAAGCTCTGGAACCGGCCGGTGCGGAAATGTCCGCACTGCACGGCGTCGACGAGCAGCAGGATCCGCTTCTCGTCGCAGAGCTTGCGGAGACCGAGCAGGTATCCGGCGGTCGCGGGCGTGACACCGCCTTCACCCTGGATGCCTTCCACGAGGATCGCCGCGGTCGACGGCGACAACGCCTCGCGCATCGCCTCGAGATCGTTGAAGGGCACGTGGCGGAAGCCCGGGATGATCGGCTCGAAGCCCTTCTTCACCTTCTCTTGGCCGGTGGCGGCGATGCCGGCGAGCGTCCGGCCGTGGAACGAATCCACCGCGGTGATCACCTCGAAGCGCCCCTCGTCGTGGCCGAACTTCCGGGCGAGCTTGTACAGGCCTTCGTTGGCCTCGGCGCCGGAGTTGCAGAAGAAGACCTTGCCGGGCGCGAGATGCCCGACGAGCCGTTGCGCGAGGCGTCCCTGCGGTTCCTGGAAGTAGAGGTTCGAGACGTGGACGAGCTTGCGCGACTGCTCGACCAGCGCCTCGGTGATCTCAGGGTTGGAGTGGCCGAGCGCGCAGACGGCGATGCCGCCGCCGAGGTCGAGGTAGCGCTTCCCGGCGACATCCCAGACATAGCTGCCCGCGCCGTGGCTGAGCACGAGCTCGAAGCGCCCGTAGCTGGGCACGACGAAACGGTTGAACAGCTCGCGGACCTCCGCGAACTGGTTGTGGACGATGGGCGGCGGGGCGGGGACCAGTTCTCTCATCAGATGCGGACGCATCGCCGCAAAAAGCGGCGCGCCTTGCAAAATGAATCTGCGGAACGTGCTGCCGGCATCTTGCCGGCAGAGGCTTGCCGGAGCCCGTCCCGCAGAAACTTTCCGAGCGCATCCGCCCTGCGAGCCCTCTGCCGGCGGGACGCACGACAGCACGCCGGAAGGCCCCCTCCGGTGACCGCGGCAACATGGCCTATCATCTGCCGTCGGCCGCCGTGAAGTCCGCGAGCGCCGCGCGGAGCTGGGCAGGTGAGAACTTTTTCCGGACGTCCGCCATCGCGTCGCCGGCGAGACGGTCGCATCGCTCGTTCAACGCGTGGCCCGCGTGGCCTTTCAGCCACTTCCAGGTGATGCGGTGCTTCGCCGCCAACACATCCAGCTCCTGCCATTTGTCCTGGTTCTTGACCGGCTTCTTGTCGGTCGTCCGCCAGCCGTTGCGCTTCCATCCGGCCACCCAGGTCGTGATGCCTTGCCGGAGGTAGTTGGAATCGGTGTGGAATTCGATGCTGCAAGGTTGGTTCAGCGCCTTGAGGGCCTGGATGGCGGCTTGGAGCTCCATGCGGTTGTTGGTCGTCGCCGGCACGCCGCCGGACAGCTCCCACATCTGCTCGCCGTGCTCGATGACCCACGCCCACGCGCCGACGCCGGGATTCCCCTGGCAGCCGCCGTCGGTGTGGATGACGACCTTGTCCGATGACGCGCTCACAGCACGACTTCCGTCCCCACACCGGCATCGGTGAAGATCTCGAGCAGGACCGAGTGCGGCGTCCGGCCGTCGACGAACGAGACCTTGTCCACTCCCGCCTTCAACGCGGCGACCGCGCTGTCCACCTTCGGTATCATGCCTTTGTCCACGATCCCCGCGGCCTTCAGCCCCGGGACCTCGCTGGTCTGGAGGTGGGCGATCACGGTCGACGGGTCCTTGGGGTCGCGCATCAGGCCGGGCACGTCGCTCATGAAGACCAGCCGCTTCGCCTTCAGCGCGATGGCGGCCATCGCGGCCGCGACGTCGGCGTTGCAGTTGTAGATCTTGCCGTCCTCGCCCCGCGCCGTGGGGCTGATCACCGGCGTGAACCCGCGCGCGATGCAATCCAGCAGCGGCGCGGTGTCGACCGCGGTGACCTCTCCGACGAACCCGATGTCGAGTTTGGCGCCATCCGGACCCGTGAGCCACAGCTTGCGACAGGTGAAGATGTCCGAGCCGGCGAAACCCTGTGCGACGCCGCCGAGCTGGTTGATCGTCGCCACGACCTCGGGGTTGATCTCGCGCGACAGCACCTGCTCGACGACCGCGACCGTCGCCTCGTCGGTCACGCGCTGGCCCTGGATGAAGCTCGCCTTCAATCCGGCCGCCTCCATCGCCCGGGTGATGGCTTTGCCGCCGCCGTGGACGACCACGGGGTTCACCTCGACGGCTTCGAGGAAGACGACGTCGCGGGCGACGCCATCGCGGACCGCGGGGTCGGGCGAATCCATGAACGAACCGCCGTACTTCACGACGAACGTGGTGCCGGCGAACTTCTGGATGTAGGGCAACGCCTCCAACAACGTGGCGGCCTTGGCGATGAGGTCTTGCACGGAGGAAATTGTTCAGCTTTCGAGCCTCAACAGTCGAGCCACCAGCGAGGTCCTCGCGTAGAACGCGCGGCGGGTGCTCCCGTGGCCGGGACCTTTCGTGCGCGCCTGCACGAGCAGACCGGTCGAGCCGGTGAGCGACTTCAGGCCACTCTCCCGGATCCGGGCGCGGATGGCCTCGTAGTCCTCTTGCACCTGACGGAACAGCGCGCCGTCGCCGAGGTCGAATGCCGCGGCCTTCACGAACTCGGCGTGGTCGTCCCGCTCGTCCAAGAACTCGCGGCCGCAGACCACGAGGCTGCGCAGCTTGTCGAGCAGATGGCTGTGCTCGAACGAAGTCGCCGCGACGTTGCCGGCGTCGATCATCGTGACGGCCATCGTCTCCTTCGGTTGCCACCGTCCGCCGACCTTCCGCAGCGGCACGACTTTCAGCTCCCAGTCGCCGAAATCCGGCCCTTGGACCGGGTTTGCCTGCAGCCCGAGGAACCGTTCGACGACGTCGCCCGCCCAGCCTTTGTTCTTTTTCCCGTTCTTCCAGACGGTGACCCGGTAGGTGTCCGCGAGCGGACGGAGGTCTTGTCCGACCAATCCGGCCAGCTTCGCGATGGCTTCGTCGCGGGTCATGGGACGTGAGTTATGGCCGGGAGATGCCGCGTGTCCAGCCCAAGGCCCAGGAGCCCAAGCGGGCGGCTTGTCATGGGCGGCGGCTCCGGTAACGTCCGCCCATGAGCGCTGTGCTGAGCCATGACTGGGTCGGTGTGGACGACTACCTGGCCGGCGAGGGGCTCACCGATGTCCGGCACGAATACATCGGCGGCGAGGTCTACGCGATGGCCGGCGGCAGCGAGGAGCACGGGACCATCGTGCTGAACTTGGTTTCGGCCCTGCACGCCCATCTCCGCGGTGGACGCTGCCGATTTTTCGCGAACGACATGAAGCTGCGCCTGCACCTGCGCGAGGAAGATGTCTTCTACTATCCCGACCTGCTCGTGACCTGCGATCCGCGGGACACCGACCGCTACTTCAAGCGTCATCCGCAGATTCTGATCGAGGTGTTGTCCCCGACGACGGAACGGATCGACCGCCGCGAGAAGTTGTGGAGCTACATCCAGATCGAGACCCTCCAAGAATACGTTCTCGTCTCGCAGGAGAAACGCGAGGTGACCCTCTATCGCCGTGCCAACAACTGGTCCCCGGAAGTTCTCAAGTCGCCGGCTGACGTGCTGGCGTTGGACTCGTTGAAGTTCAGCCTGCCGCTCGCGGCCATCTACGAAGCGGTGGACCTCGGCTAACCTCCGAGCGTCGTCGGGTCGGTCACGTCGCCCTTGTTGAACTCGACGTAGTGCTCGGTGAGGTCGGCGGCGTACATGAGCGCCTCGCCTTTGCCGAGGTTGAGCCGGATATGGAGGTCGAACTCCTTCGGCGCGGCCGCGGCGCAGAGCTGCTTGAAGGTCGCCTTAGTCGGTTGTCCGCGCCTGAGGCTCCACAGGATCTTGCCGGCGCCGGGAGCGCTGTAGCCGATGTCCACCTTGCTCTCCACCACCGTCGCCGCGCTGTAGCCGATGGCGTCGATGATGCGGCCCCAGTTGGGATCGCCGCCGTGCCAGCTCGTCTTCACGAGCGCGCTGTTCGCCACGGCCCGCGCCGCGGCGTCGGCGTCGCCGACCGACTTTGCGGCGGTCACGCGGACGGTCACCACGCGGTGGACGCCCTCGCCGTCGCGGACGATCATCTTGGCCAGCTCGAGGCAGACGTGCTGGAGCGCCGCGGCGAAGGTCGCGAAATCCTCGTGCTTGGCCGACGTGATCTTCGCGTTGCCGGCGAGGCCGTTCGCAAGGACGAGCACGGTGTCGTTGGTGCTCATGTCGCCGTCCACGGTGATGCGGTTGAAGCTGTTCGCGACCGTCTCGCGCAACGCGGCCTGGAGCGCCTTCGCCGATATCGCCGCGTCGGTGGTGACGAAGCCGAGCATCGTCGCGTGCAGTCCCGCCGGTTGAGCGGCGGGTCGCGCGCCGGTCGCGCTCATGCCCGGCTGGATCATGCCCGCGCCCTTGCACATGCCGCCGATGCGGACCGTCTTGCCACCGAGCTTGAGCTCGACCGCGACCTGCTTCGGCCGGGTGTCGCTGGTCATGATGGCCTCGACGGAATGCGCTGCGTGCGCGTCCGATCGGCCGAGCAGCGGCGCGGCGGCCGCGATGCCCGCCTTCACGTTGTCGAAGGGCATGTTCACGCCGATGCGGCCGGTGGATCCGACGAGCGCGTAGCCGTCCTTCAGGCCGAGCGCCTTCTCGGTGAGGCGGACCATCGCGAGGGCGTCCTTCATGCCCTGCTTGCCGGTGCAGGCGTTGGCGTTGCCGGAGTTCACGACCACGGCCTGGGCGATGCCCTTGGCGACGCGGGAGACGCAGACCTTCACCGGCGCGGCGCAGATCTGGTTCGTGGTGAACATGCCCGCGACCGAGCACGGGACGTCGGACACGATGAGCGTGAGGTCGCGCTTCTGGCCTTTGTCGGACCCCTTGCCGGTACCGAGGCGCTTGATGTCGCAGAAGACGCCGGACGCCCGGAAACCCAGCGGCGCGACGACGGAACCTTCGATGGCTTTGAGCTTCACTTTCACGGCCGCGGATGAACTCACAGGCGACGCGCGACGCAATGCCGAAATGCAGAAGGGGCATCCGTTCCCCGGTCCGCGTTCCTTGTCACGCAACTTTCCTTCGGTTTCCCGGTTCGACATCCTGCGCGGCAGGCCGCTAGGTTGCCGGTCCGGTCCCAATGGACGATGTCCCGATGATCGAGGTCCGCGACCTCACGAAACGCTATCCTGGCCGCACGGCCGTTGACGGCCTGTCGTTCTCGGTCGGTCGCGGAGAGGTCGTCGGGTTCCTCGGGCCGAACGGCGCGGGCAAATCGACCACGATGCGCATCCTCGCCAGCTTCATGCCGGCGACG
The DNA here is from genome assembly GCA_031384285.1 of Verrucomicrobiota bacterium. Classification (GTDB taxonomy): domain Bacteria; phylum Verrucomicrobiota; class Verrucomicrobiia; order Limisphaerales; family UBA9464; genus CAIVQB01. Next base: position 2,755 of record JANNAJ010000673.1, on the reverse strand, counting down.
AGCGGCACGGCGCGGGTGGCGGGTTTCGATGTCTTCCACGAGGCGGACGAGGTGCGCCGGCGGATCGGCTACATGCCGGAGAACAACCCCATCCATCTCGACATGCGGGTGCGGGAGTTCCTGAAGTTCCGCGCGAGGCTGAAGGGCCTCGGCTGGCGGCGCAGCCGGGAACGGGTGGACACCGTGCTCCAGCAGTGCGGCTTGATGGACGTCCAGAAACGCATCATCGGCCAGCTCTCGAAAGGCTTCCGCCAGCGCGTCGGACTCGCGGATGCGTTGGTGCACGAGCCGGACCTCATCATCCTGGACGAGCCGACCATCGGCCTCGATCCGCACCAGATCCGCGCGGTCCGCACCTTGATCAAGCAACTGGGCGAGCGGCACACGGTCCTGCTCTCCACGCACATCCTGAGCGAGGTCGAGATGACCTGCTCCCGGGTGCTGATCATGAACCGCGGGAGGATCCTCGCGGCGGACACGCCGCAGAACCTGGAGCGCCACCTGAGCCTGGACGGCCAGGTCGTGGCCGAGATCGCGGCGACGCCGGCGGCGGTGCGCGAGGCGTTCTGCGACGTGCCGGAGATCGAGCGGATGGACATCTCGGCGGCGGAAGGCGAGTACACGCGGCTCGCGCTCACCTCGAAGGACGGCCAGGATCTGCGCGTCGCGGTGTCCGAGTTGGTGCGGGCCAACGGCTGGACGCTGCGCGAGCTCACCCGGAGCAAGCATTCGCTGGAGGACATCTTCGTCCACCTGACCAAGGCCCGGAAGGAGGACGCATGAAGCCGGGCGCTCCGTCGATGATGTCGGGCGTTTTTTGGTCGCGTCCCATTTCCCGCGCCCGACGGGGGCCTCGTGATGCGTGGTGCATGGTGCGTGGTGGGCGCGTCCGTCGCCGAGGAGGTCTCCTTTGAACGTCTACCTTGCTCTGGTCCGCCGCGAACTGGGCGGCGCGTTCAACTCGCTGACGGGTTTCGTCGTCGTGGCCGTCGTGCTGCTGCTCACCGGCTATTCGCTGACCGACATCATCGGCAAGCTGAACGGAGGGGCCGACGACCGGCCGGTGGTGGAGATGTTCTACCAGAGCGCCTATTTCTGGCTGATCCTGCTGCCGGTCACGCCGGTGATCACCATGCGCAGCTTCGCGGCCGAGAAGGCGACGGGGACGTACGAGGCGCTCATGACGACGCCCGTCGGGGACCTCCAGGTCGTGCTCGCGAAGTTCACCGGCGCGCTGCTGTTCTTCCTGCTCACTTGGTTGCCGTTGCTGGCGGTGCTCGCGGTGCTGCGCCAGGTCACGAAGGAGCCCGCCTTCCTGGAACCGCGGGCGACCTTCGGCGCCTTCCTCGGGCTCACGCTGATGGGTTCGCTCCTGTTGTCGATGGGATGCCTCGCCTCGGCGCTCACGCGCAGCCAGATCATCGCCGCGATGCTCAGCTTCCTGATGGGCGTCGGGCTGTGGGTCGTCAGCCTGCGACCGGAAGCGGCGGCGGCCGACGGCGACGTCTTCGGCCGCGTGGCCGACCACATCTCGATGATGAGGCACATGGGCGATTTCGCGCGCGGCGTGGTGGATTCGAGGCACGTGGTCTTCTACGTGGGCGGCACCGTGCTGTTCCTGTTCCTCACGACCCGCGTGGTCGAGTCCCGGAAGTGGAAGTGAGATGAACTCCGACCATCCCAGCTTCGTCCCGGGTCGCCGGTCCCGCACCGCGGCGAGCGTCGCGATCGCTTCCCTCGCGCTGCTCGCGATCGTGGTCATGGCCAACTACCTCGCCGCGACCCGCAAGGTCTGGCGCTTGGACCTCGCGGCTGGCGACCGGCCGCCGCTCTCGCCGCTCACGGTCCAGATGCTGTCCGCGCTCACCAACGACGTGAAGGTCACGGTCCTGTTCCGGGCCAGGCAGGGTTTGTTCCCGCACGTCGACGCGTTGTTGCGGGAATACCGGTCCCGCTCGCCGCGCATCTCCGTCCAGACCATCGATCCCGAGGCCAACCCCGGTCTCGCCACCCTGAAGAAGCTCGAATACAAGCTCGGCGCGAAGGCCGGCGAGCTCGTCGTCTTCGAGGCGAACGGCCGCACGCAGGTCGTCACCGACGGCGAGCTCTCGATCTACAACGACGGCGATGTCCGCGCGCGGATGGAGGGCCAGGACACCGAGATCCGCCGTTCGGCTTTCACCGGCGAGCAGCGTTTCACCTCGGCGATCGCGGCCTTGATGGACGCCACGGAGGTCCGCGCCGCGTACCTCACCGGGCACGGCGAGCACGCGCTCGACAGCGAGGACGCCCAGATGGGGCACGCGGAGTTCGGGCGGTTGCTCACCGGCGAGAAGAACCTGCGTCTGGAGAAGTTGAACCTCGCGACCAACGACCTGCCCGCCGAGACGCGTCTGCTGGTCATCGCCGGCCCGATGGCGCCGTTCCTCCCGGCGGAGCTGTCGCGCATCGAGGCGTACCTCCGGCGCGGCGGCCGCCTCCTGGTCACGCTGAATCCCTACGCTGTGGGGACGAAGACCGGGCTGGAAGATCTGCTCGCCCGCTGGTCCGTCGCGTGCCCTCCGATGTTCGCCGGCGAGGGCGACCGCGACCTGGTGCGCACCGGGCTCGACGTGATCTCTCTCGCGCAGAGCTTCGGGTCGCATCCGCTGATGACGCCGATCCGCCGCGACGAAGGGTTCCTGTATTTCCCGATGCCGCGTGTCGTCAGCCCGATGCCGCCCGGATCCTTGCCGGCGGAAGCCCCGAAGGCCGA
>JANNAJ010000601.1:0-4245 GCA_031384285.1 Verrucomicrobiota bacterium | reverse complement strand
GATGTTCGGCCTGCAGGAGTACAGCCTGGTGGCGACCCTGACGGTCACCTACACCGTGCCCGAACCGGGCACGTATGCGGCGATCGGCTTCGTCGCCCTCGTCGCGGGCCACCAGTTGGTCTCCCGCCGCAAGCGCGGGGCCGCCTCGGTGCCCGCTACCTGACCCGGCACCGGTCGATCCCGGGTCCACCGGGAGGGCGGCCGGGTCCGACCCGGATCGCACGACCTGCCCACGGTCTGCCGCACGCACGGACGCAGCAATTCGCGCCTTTCCTCCGATAGCCCCGATATCACGGCATGCCCGCCGCGCGGGCTGGAGAACCCGCGCTCCCGGTCAATCCTTGGACGGCGCCTCCGCGTCGCGACCCGTCGCCTGTTTCACGCGGCGTCTCCATTCGTCGGTCGTCACCGTGACCGGCTTGGCGCGGCATACCTTCTCGAAGCCGGGGAAGCTCCACAGGTTCGGAAAATCCCGGCACTGCTGCGGTTTCACCGGGTTCACGCGGCAGTCGTCGCCGTCGAGGAACACGCAGGCGCCCCCGGGCTGGTCCTCCAGCGCGAGGCCGCTCCGAGCGGCGTCGACCCGCGTGAAGCGCTGGATGAAATCGCCCTCGCCGAGCCCGAGGAACGTCGCCATACGCGCGGTCTCGGCATCGGTCAGCTTCACCTGCCCCGGCCAACGGCAACAGGCGGTGCAACGGTCGCACTCATGGAAGATCGGCACGCACGGAGTGAACCGCGAAGGCGCGACGACGCAAAGGACGACGATGGGGCGAAGCGGATCATCCGCTCCCGAACGTTTCTTCGCGCCATCGCGTCTTCGTCGTTCTTCCCGGGGTCAGACCACCCGCGCCGGCGGCGCCTTCACGAAGGCCGCCTCCCGCAGATAGACCGCCGCCAAGCTCTCGGCCGCGACGAACTCGCCGCGCTCCTCGGCCGATCGCGCGATGTCCGCAGCGGCAGGGAAAAGCTCGGAACCGCCGCCCAGCATACGCAGGACCTCGGGGCCGGCGACCGCTTCCCCTGCAGCGATCCGGGCTTTCAACGCGTCGCCCGCAGCCAACCGGATCGGCTCCGTCAGGCGTCCGTGTTCGGCGACGGCGACCGCGAACTCGCCGCGCTGGGCGTCCGCGGCGAGCAGCACCGGACCGGACGCCAGCGCCTTCGCCGCCACGGCCATCGCGTCGAAACTGGTCACCGCCGCCACCTTGGCTCCGTTCGCCAATTGCCAGCCCTGCGCGACCGAGATCGCGAGGCGCACCCCGGTGTAGCTGCCCGGCCCGATCCCGACGGCGATGCATCCCACGGCGTCGCGGCCGACACCGGCGCGGGCCAGGACGTCCGCGATCATCGCGAACACCGGCGTCGTGCGCGTCGCCTGATGGACGACTTCGGCCAGGACCTCGCCGTCGCGCACGATGGCCACGCTCCTGCGGTCGGTGGAGAACTCAATCGCCAACGTCGTCATAGGTGATCTGGCGGGAGTGCTCATCGAGAGTCGCGATATGGATGCGACGGAAGGGGCCGGGACCAAAGCCTGCCGACGCGCCGGCGTCGCCGCACCAGCGCTCGATCCATTCGACCACGGCGACGCCGTCGGGCCGGGTGACATATTCCTCCAACCCGGCGCCGCGGACCTCCTCCGCGGAACCGAGCCGGTAGAGGTCGAGATGGAACAGGCGCAGGCGCCCTCCTTCGTATTCGTTCAGCAGCGCGAAGGTCGGCGAATGGACCCGGCCGCGGCAACCCAGTCCGCGCGCGAAGCCCCGCACCAGCGCCGTCTTTCCCGCGCCGAGGTCACCGCTCAGACCGAAGACGCCGCCGGTCCGCGCAGAACGGCCGAGCGATTCGCCGAAGTCCTCGGTCTCGGCGACGGAGTTGGAGCGCAGGACGATCATGGGAACGCTGGACGGGGAACGACGCTCAGCGAAAGCAGGACACCGGACGCCGCATAGCGGACGGCGAACCAGCGACCCCGGGAGCCCGAGGCGCGGGCGAGCGACGGCGGGCAAATGTCCTGCGTCCGGCCTCCGGTGTCCGTTGTCCGTTGTCCGAGGATCCTCATCTCTCAGCCGAAGTGCTCGTAGCCCTTCGCGGCCAGCGGACGCATCCCGTCTTCGCCGCGCAAGTACATCCCGGCGCGCGGCACGACCTTCCCGATGCAGCTCAACGGCACGGACGGGAACTCCGCCTTCCAACCGTCGAGCAGTCTCACGGCGTCGCCGGGCGCGACGGTGAAGAGCAGCTCGAAATCTTCGCCGTCGGTCAGCGCGGCGACGATCGCCGGCTTCGCCGTGTCGCCTTCGCGGGCGCGGAGCTTCGCCGCGCGGCTGACCGGGATGGCCGCCTTGAGCAGCTCGGCGCCGAGCGGTGCGTCGGGCCGTCCGCTCGCCGCGAGCAGATGCGGCAGGTCGCCGGCGACACCGTCGCTCACGTCCAGGAGCGCGTGGACCAGCCCGCTCGCGGCGAGCCAACGGCCTTCGGCGAGGCGCGGCTCGAAATCGAGGTGCTTGCCGGAGAGCGATCCGCCGAGCTCGCCGGTGACGAAGATGGCGTCGCCCGCGCGCGCTCCGGACCGCAGCAGCGCCCGGCCGCGCGGGACCGTCGCGACGACCGCCACGCTGAGCAGCAGACATCCGGGATTCGTCGTGGTCTCGCCGCCGACCACGGCGACCTGGTGCTGCGCGGCGAGGCGGTCCAATCCGCGGTAGATCGCGAAGACGCGCTCGGGGTCGTGGTCCTTCGGCAACGCCAGCGTGACCACCGCCGCCACCGGCGTCCCGCCCATCGCGGCGACGTCGCTGAGGCAGCGCGCGAGCGCCTTCCGGCCGACGCGCTCGGGATCGGTGTCGGCGGTGAAGTGGATGCCTTCGACCACGGCGTCGGTCTTGAGCAGCGTCTGCGTGCCGGCGGCGCCGAGCTCCAGCACCGCGCAATCGTCGCCGGCGCCGGTCACCACCAGATCGTTCGTGGGCAGCAGCGGCTTCAGCTTCGCGATCAGTTCGAATTCGGTCATGGAAAAGACAAAGGTCCCGATGTGGTCCGATGCGCCGCCCGGTTCAGCGGTTCCCGCCGGGCTCGATGCCCAGCGCGAGCATGACGAACGGCGCGAGGTTGAAGAGCGCGTGGGCGGTGACGCTGGCGAGCAGGTTGCCCGTGCGCTGGTAGAGCCACGCCAGCACGAGCCCGAAGAACGAGAGCGGCAGGAACGCGGCGGCGTTCACGTGGATGAGCCCGAAGAACACGGCCGAGCCCCACAGCGCGGCCCGTGGGAAACCGAGGTCGCGCACGAACGGATACAGCACGCCGCGGAACAGGCTCTCCTCCGCCAGCGGCGCGAGCCCGATGGCGAAGAACGCGAGGTAGGCCCGTTGCCACCAGGCGCTCGACCGCAGCAGCAGCTCGACGGGCGTCTGCGCTCCGGCCGGAAGTCCGGCACGGGTCAGCGCCTCGATCGAGAGCCATTGCAGCCCGTACGCGACCGGCAGCACGACCACGGCGGCGCCGAGGCCCCACGCGACCGCGCGGGCCGACGTCCCTCGGGCGATGCCGAACGCCCGGCCGACCCCCATGTCGTGGGCGCGAAGGAAGAAGCCCATCCCGACCAGCATCCCTCCCTGGAACACGAGCGTGTTCATCAACGCCTCCCCGAACGCCATCGGGACGGCCGGCTTCGCCGGGAGCTCGCGCGCGCCGAACAGATGGCCGGCCACGCCGAGGAGCATCAGCCCCACCAGCGGGGCGATGAACAGGAGCACGAGGTCGGCTCGCCAGTCTTTGCGCTGCAGCACGGGCCGACGTTAGCGGGTACCGAGGGTACCGGCTGTCAAAAAAATCCGGATTGGAGCCGGCCCCAGGGCGTGTTATCCCACCCGGCGTCCCGCTGGGATCCCCACGGTTCCGCCGACATCCCTCAAATCCGCATCTCCCTGCCATGGCCAATACCGATCACGTCTGGACCTTCTTCCGCGCCGGTGGATTCGACCAGGTCCAGCTCAACACCGGCGCCGACCTCCTCGCGCTCGACCAGCTCGACCAGAAGCTCTGGGTGGCGCTGAGCTGCCCGGTGAAGGGCCTCGAGATCGATTCGCGCACCCTCGAACTGCTCGACTCGGACAACGACGCCCACGTGCGACCGCCCGAGATCCTGGCCGCGGTGAAGTGGCTTCGTGACGCCCTGCAGAACGCCGAAGGTCTCGCCAAGGGCGAAGACGGGGTGCAACTGACCAACCTGCGCAAGGACAC
>JANNAJ010000563.1:0-1581 GCA_031384285.1 Verrucomicrobiota bacterium | reverse complement strand
GCTTCGTAATGGTTCGTGTGGTCCGACTTCATCGAGCGGATCACGCACAAATCATCGACACATTCGGCCATGTGCGGGAAGAGCGAACTGACTTCGGTGCCGCATTGGCCGTGCGGCGCGAAGTCCCACTGCGGCCGCTTGGCGTACATCTTGAAGTCGCCCTTGCGCCCCTGGAACTCGTCCACCGCCACGGTCTTTCCCGCGTCGGCGAAGATCTTCGGCTGCGGGTCCCACGAGTCCACGTGCGAGACGCCGCCGCTCATGTAGAGGAAGATCACGCGCTTCGCCTTGGGAGCGAAGTGCGGCGCGCGCGGCAGCAGCGGATCCGTCGCGGCGACCGCCCCGCCGTCCTGCGCCAAGAGCTCGGCGACGAGCCCGGGGAACAGCGCGGATCCGCCGACGAGCGATCGCAGGAATCCGCGGCGGGAAGGAGCGAAGGCGGGATACGTTTTCATGGCGCGATCAATCGACCGTGAGGAATTCGTTGCTGCCGGCCAGCACGCGGACGAGCGCGGCCAACGCTTCGGCGGTGGCTTCGCCCTTGCCGGCCGCGGTCGTGCCGGACCGGTAGGCCGCGAGGAATTCCGCGCCCTCGCTGCGCTCCGTGCCGTCGGGATCCCGGCCGAGCACGGACCGGTAGACGGCGACGACCTGCCGGGGCTCGTCCGCGACAGCCGCCAGAGTGCGCTCGGCGAGCTGGCGCGAGTTCGCGTGGACGAACGGGTCGTTGAGGAAGAACAGCGCCTGCGTCGGGACGGTCGTCGTCCGGCGCTCCGCGGTGCTGGCGTTCGGATCCGCGCCGTCGAACAGCGCCAGGAACGGATGCCGCCGGATCCGCTGCGTCATCAGATAGACGCTGCGGCGGCCGTGTTCGTAGACAGCGTTGAAGGGACCGTGCTGCGTGAAGCCCCACGAGGTCGGCGCGGGGAACGGATGTCCGAGGCCGGGCGATGGGTCGAGCGTCCCGCAGGCCTTGAGGATCGCGTCGCGCGTCTCCTCGGCGCCGAGGCGCCGCCGCGGGAACGGCGACAGATCGTCCCCGCCGCCCTCCGCCACGCCATCGGTCGGCGAACGGGAAGACGGGGTGGAAGTCGCGACCGGGCAATCATCCGTCGCGGCGGTGACGGCCGCCTTCGGGGAACCCGCGGCGGCCGTGGAGCGGCTCTGCTGCTGGTAGACGGCGCTCGCCATGATGAGCCGGTGCATCGCCTTGATCGACCAACCGCTCTTCACGAACACTGTCGCCAGATAGTCGAGGAGTTCCGGATGCGTCGGCGGGCGGCCACGGATCCCGAAATCGTTGGGCGTCCGCACGAGACCTTCGCCGAAGTGGTATCGCCAGATGCGGTTGACCATCACCCGCGCGGTGAGCGGGTTCTCTGGACGCGTCAGCCACAGGGCGAGTTCCAGGCGTCCGCTGCCCGTCGGTGCACCGTTGCCGGACGCGAACGGGCCGCCGCCGAGCACGGCAAGAGCGCCGCGCGGCACCGCGTCGCCGGGACGGTCCGGCTCGCCGCGGAGCTGGATGCGCGCATCACGCGGCGTGCCTTCGCTCACCGCGTAGGCCAGCTCGAACGGCCC
>JANNAJ010000552.1:0-5153 GCA_031384285.1 Verrucomicrobiota bacterium | reverse complement strand
GCGTTTTCATGAGATTCTTCTGGCACAGTTCGGAAGCAATGGAAAGCCGAAGTGCCCGCCCGGGTGTGATCGGAAGTGGCGGTCAGTTGAGGTGGAGTGAGGGAAGATTCCAGCAGGCGTGCCCGAGGAGGTCGGCGCGAGCGGCGCGGAGGCCGAGCAAGGCTTCTGCGTCGGGCTGGAGCTCTTCCCCCAAGAGTCCGTGTTCGCGGAGGTCGGCAGCTACTTCCGACTCGTGTAAGTCCCTGAGCGGGACCCTACCCACGATGGTAGGGACGGGCTGCCGCCCGTCCGTGACTTCTCCCCGCGTCGTCGGCATCGGCAGCACGCCGAAGCGAGCCGCGGCCACGGGCGCATCCGGGCCCCGCCCCGTCGGGAGTTCCGCATTCAGACGCCTGGGACGCATCGCGGGTCCGCCAATTCCAGACGCTCACGCATCCGGAGCATCTGGGGCGCGCCTTCAGCGTGCTATGCCAGCGGAAGCGGGTGAGCCAGTGAGCCGATAGGTCAGTAGGCCAGCAGGTCCAAGAGGTCCTGTCCGTGGGCGAGGAGGGTCCAGACCTGGCCGCGCTTGAAGACGATTTTGCCGCACGGACGGCGCTCGCGTTCGGCTTCGTTGACGGAAAGGAGCGCGACCTTGGCCGACGATCTCATCTCCGAGGCCGCCCGGGGGATGACGCGGACCGGCATCCCGTTGAAGGTGAGCGACAGTTCGTATCCGGCGATGCCTTCCCTCTCGGCGACCGGGTTGCGCTGCACGAACTGCGGATACCGCCGCGCCCATTCCAGGCCCTTCCCGCGGACCATCACGCGGCACATCTCCGGTTGCGATTGGAGGTAGCGGACCAGGCTGAACGCCGCGCCGAGCCTGGCTTGTTCGCGGAGCACGGCGGCGGGGTCGAAGCCCATCAGGTTGCGACCGTTGAAGTTCCCGTGGTCGTTCCGCTGCCCTTCGAGGCGGTCCTTGTGCCACTGCGCGTAACGGTCGTTCACCACCAGATCCAGCTCGAAGTGGCAGTGCGCCCGGTCCTGCGTGATGCGCTGCCGCGTGTTCGAGGTGCGTCCCATGGTGGCGATGCGCTCGCCGGCTTGGACGCGGTCGCCGATCTTCAGGCCGGACCGGACGGCGCTGAGATGCGCGTAGAGGGAATAGACCTCCAGCCCCTCGATCGAGTGCCGGAGCACCACGTAGTTGCCGTAGTTCGAGAGGCCGGACCTGCTGTTGACGTAGGCGACGACACCGTCGGCGGTGGCGTTGACCGGATCGACGGGCTCGCCGCGGCGGTCGCGCTGGATGCTGCGGATGTCGAGGCCTTCGTGCAGCTGGTTGCCGTCGGAACGCACGCATCCGAACTGTCCGCTGGTCCACGGCTTGCCGGCGGTGCCGACGAAGAAACGTTCCTCCGCGCCCGGCTCGAGCAGGGCGCGGTTGGCGGTCGGGAAGAGGAACGTCTCGGCGGCGCCGGGGATCGCGGCAGCCAGGAAAAGCGCGGCCATCGCCGCGCGCAGGGCCCGGCGCATCAACGGGCCTCCTTGAACGCCTTGATCGGGTCCTCGTCCGGCTTCGGGGCCGCAGGCTTCGCGCCCGCCTTCGCCTTCGGAGCCTTCGGCGGCTTGGGCTGGTTCTCCAGCTTGATGGCCACGTTGTTCAGTCCACGAACGATGTGCTCCGCCTCCTCGCGGGAGCAATCGGCGATGAAGCTGAAGGCGCCGTCGCGGAGCGGCTCCCGGAAGATCGGCGCCGCCAGCCAACGCGTCTCGGTCAGGTCCTTGCCGGTCGACCAGGTGCTGACGACCGCCATGCGCCGGCCGAGCCGCGACACGCTGGTCATCTCCAAGGCCAGACGGCCGTGGAAGGTGCAGTCGATGGCGATGGCGGTCCCGCCCAAGGCATCGACCAGCCGGGCGCGCACGACGTCGCGCTCGTCGAGGAACGGTTCGGTGTCGACCGACAGCGTGACGGGGTTGCTGCGGAGCACGGAGACGACCCTCGATTTCGGCGCGTCGTCCTTGGCTTCGAGGTGCAGCCGGATCGCTGCGACCTCCTTCTCTTCCTCCTTCTCCTGCTTCGCTTCCGGCGTCGTGGCGCAGCCGGCGACCCACCCGGCCGCCAAGAGCCACGGGAAAAAGGTGTTGATGGCAGCCCGCCGACTCCGCAGTTTAGTTCCCTGTTTCGAATTCATTCTCGTAAACGAAAACTGCTATGGGTCAACAATCCAACAAAGTCCAGAAACGTTCCCGCCGCTCCTCCTACATCAAGCGCAAGAAGCTGCGCGTGAAGGCCGCGACCGCTGCCCGAGGCAAAAAGGCCTGACCGGAGCCGTACCCCCACCGATGAGCCGCCCCACCGGGCGGCTTTTTCGTTCCCAGCATCGTCGCTGCGCGCGATGCTCCGCGCATGATTCTCTGCGGCATCGGCGACGAGGCGGGCAACTCCCTCGCGTCCCAGATCCAGGCCACCCGCGAGCTCGGCTGGCGCCACCTCGAGGCGCGCAACGTCCTCGTGCCCGGGTTCCCCAAGGCCAACCTCCACGAGATTTCCGACGCGGCTTTCGACCTCGCCGCCGGCCAGCTCGCCGAGGCGGGCATCGCCGTCCACTGCTTCGGTTCCACGGTGATGAACTGGGCCAAGAAGGTCACCGACCCGCACGAGGTCACGCTCGGCGAGGTGCGGCGGTGCATCCTGCGGATGCAGCGGCTCGGTACCAAGTACGTCCGCGTGATGAGCTTCAAGCCCGACGACGACGAGGCGACGCTGCCCGCCGAGGTCGTCCGCCGCGTCCGCGAGGTGACCGCCCTGTTCCTCGACGCCGGCCTCCAGCCCGTGCACGAGAACTGCATGAACCACGGCGGCATGAGCTGGCGCCACGCCTTGGAGCTTCTCGATGCCGTGCCCGGGCTCCAGTGGGTCTTCGACACCGCCAACCCGGTCTTCAACGTCGACCGCTCCGGCCCGAAACCGTGGCCGAGGCAGGACCCTTGGGAGTTCTGGACCCACGTCCGCGACCACGTGACGCACATCCACGTGAAGGACGCCCGGTGGAACCCCGCGAAGAACGACGCCGACTACGCCTGGCCCGGCGAAGGCGACGGCGCGGTCCGGCGGATCCTGGCCGACGCCTTGGCGCGCGGCTACGACGGTGGCATCAGCATCGAGCCGCACATGGTCGCCGTATTCCACGGCACCGCCGCTGACGCCCAGGACGACACGTTGCGCGCGAACTTCGTGGAATACGGCCGCCGGCTCGAACGACTCATCGCGGATATCCGTGCAGGCCGCTGAGGGGCGCGGGCCCGAAGTCTCGGGTCCAAGGTCTTACGTCTCAGCGTTGGGCGTTGGGCGTTGGGCGTTGGGCGCGCCGTGCTACGGCTTCGCTTCGGCGCCCGCCTTCTCCGCGATCTCCCGCTTCCGGCGCTCGATGTTCTCCATCGGGTTCGGCGGTGCCTTGGCCGGATCGACGTAGCGGGACAGGTCGCGCATCGCGATGACCTTGTAGCCTTCGGCGTGGAGCCAGGCCATGTACTCCTCGAACCGCTCGCGCGGCGTGTCGACCCATGGATGGTCCCGGTCGGGCACGCCGTGGAACTGGAGCACGGCGATGCGGCCGTCCCGCGCCATCGCCGCCGCCCGCTTCAGGTTCTCCAAGGTCCAGTCCGGCCGCGCATCGCCGGCGGTGGGGACCAGCAGCGGATGGTCCCGCCCGGGCTCGTAGGCGATGCCTCCGCCCTTCTCGTACGGCACCTCCGGTTCGCCGCCGCGCCGCGCGAAACGGATGCCCGACTGCTGGAGCCCCGGAAGCGCGCTGACGTGGAAGGCGTTCCCGGGCCACGCGAAGCTGACAGGCCGCGGGATCCCGGATTCGCGGCAGCGCGTGTCGATGGCTTCGAGCTGCTCCGCCAGTTTGGACGCCGTCGCGGCCGTGATGGCCAGATGATCGCGGGTGTGGTTGCCAATCTCGAATCCGTCCCGGTGCAGCTCCGCGATCTGAGGCCAGGTCATGTAGTCCTGCTTGTTGGTGCGGAAGCTGAAGCCTTCGGTGATGAAGAAGGTCGCGCCGAAGCCGTACCGCTTCAGCACGGGCCGCGCGACGGAATGATGCGACGCCACCGAATCGTCGAAGGTCAGCACGACCAGCTTGTCCGGCACGGGCTCCAGCGCCCGCGCCAGCGAGGAAAACCCGACGGAAACAAGGACGGATACGGCGAAAAGACCGGCGAACCGGCGAAGGAAAGACCTCATGCGACTTTGTCCCGATGTGATGCCCTGGTCTCCGGCATCGGTTGCCTGCCGGAACGGAACGGCCCGCTCTGGAGGAGCGGGCCGGGAAATCGATTGGCGGAGAGGGGGGGATTCGAACCCCCGTTACGGATTTTGTCCGTAAACCGGTTTAGCAAACCAGCGCCTTCAGCCACTCGGCCACCTCTCCGCGCGGGCCAGAGGAGACATGGGCGCAGGACGCCGGTCAAGGCTTGCGGCGGTTGGACTTCGCTCGCGCTTTCGCCCACTGTCGCCGTTCCATGAGCAAACGGTTCTACCTCACGACCGCCATCGACTACGTCAACGGCGCGCCGCATCTCGGCCACGCCTACGAGAAGGTGCTGGCCGATGTCATCGCCCGCTCCCGACGGAGCATGGGCCAGGAGGTGTTCTTCCTGACCGGGCTCGACGAGCACGGCCAGAAGGTCCAGCAGGCCGCGCAGGACCAGGGCCTCACGCCGCAGGCGTATTGCGACGGCCTCGCCCAGCAGTGGATCGCGCTCACCAAGACGCTCGGCCTGAGCAACGACGATTTCGTCCGCACCACCGATGCGCGCCACCAGAAGGTCGTGCAGGCCATCCTCACGAAACTCCATGCCGAAGGGCACTTCTACAAAGCGGCGTACACGGGCTTCTACTCGGTGCGCGAGGAGACCTTCCTCACCGAGAAGGACCGCAACCCCGACGGCACCTGGGACCCCAAGTGGGGACAGGTGAACGAGCTCGTGGAGGAGAACTGGTACTTCAAGCTCGGCCAGCACCAAGAGTGGCTCATCGGCCACATCGAGGCGCATCCGGAGTCCATCCAGCCCGATTACCGCCGCAACGAGGTGCTCGGTTTCCTCCGCTCGCAGCCGCTCGAGGACCTCTGCATCACCCGGCCGGTCGCGCGGTTGAG
>JANNAJ010000551.1:0-6612 GCA_031384285.1 Verrucomicrobiota bacterium | reverse complement strand
CGGAGGGTGTTCTGGTCGATGGGCAGACCTTCGCGGCCGAAGGGAAGGACGCGGAAGAAGAGCACGTTATCGAGCAGGCGCGTGGAGTAGGTCCCGCGGTGGATGCGGTTCAAGAAGTTCTTCTTGTCTGAATCCGCTCCGCGGTTGAGGTCGTAGGTGCTCTTCGGTCGTGGGTCGGTGTAGAACGCAATGAACCGATCCGAGGCAGAAGCGCCGCGCGCCGCTTGGGGATAATCTCGATCTTCGAAACGGTACAATGTGCCCAAGGTCTCATCGGGTGCTTTGCTCGCGTTCGTGTTGTGACCGACGTAGAATCCGAACGCGGTCCACTGGTTGCTCGGGTTCTGTGCGAGGAAGAACAGGTCGTTCAGTGGGTAGTCACGATGTTTGGCATCGGTGGTGCCGGGCGGGACGAACGTGTCCGGTGCCGAGGCGGACTTGACGAAATCGGCCTTCTGGATGGCGAGGTTGATCGATCCGGCGAGGTTCGGCGATTGGGCGCGCTCGATATCGCGCACGATGAGCTCCATCACCGACCGGCCCGATTCCATGACATCGGTCTGGGAGATGTTCGCGTGCAGCGCCTTCTGCGTCTGGTCGAACATCGCGTAGAGCGTGAGGATCACCAGGGTCAGCAGACCGATGGCGACCAGCAGCTCGAGCAGGGAGAACGCCCGGCGCGCGGCCCGGTAAACGGGATGGTGGTCTCGCAGGTTCATACGCGGCTCGCTAGAAGTCAGTTGACCGGGCTGGCCGGGTTCCACGGGCTGCCCGGATCGAACCGGCGGATGCGGATGTCCGTCCCCGGCATGTTGGTGATGGACCCGGTGGACGGGTCCACCGGATAGCGGAGCCGCGCCGCGACCTGGGTGCGAAAGGTCTTCAGACTGGACCCGGCACGGGCCGGGATCTCTTCGCCGACCACCGGCCACCGATAGGTCAGGAGCACGTCGTACAGGTTCCCGCCCATCACCCCTTGCTGGGCGAGCCCGGCGGGATCCGAGGCGTCGAACGGGCGGGAGACCACGGGCACGATCTCGACGGTGACGAGGTAGCGGAAGGCGAAGTTGAGCTGACCGGCCGGCGGGATGTCGTCCACGCGCTGGGGAAGCACCTTGTCGTTCAGCGCGCCGCTGAAGGCGCGGAACTGGGCGGTGACGCGGTTGGTGTAACTGGGGGTATCCGTCTCGAAGGCGAAATCATATTTCGGTAGCGAAAGCAGCCCCATGATCTCCTGCGAGGTGGTCAGCTTGCGCTTGGGATTCGGAACGTTGCCCAAGGTGCCGTTGAACCATTGGCCGACGAAGCCGTTGACGCCGGTGCCGGTGCCGCGGACCGCGTTGACCCTCGCGCGCTCGACCACGATGTAGTCGACATAGTTGGTCAGGTCGTCGAACCGGATGGCACCGTTGCGCAGGGCGTCCATCAGCATCGTCGCGTCCTGGTCGATGATGGTGTCCTCGCGGTTCTGCTGCTGGACGTTGAGGCCGGCCGGGAGCACGCCGATGATGGCGACCATCGCGATGGCGACCACGGCGATGCAGAGCGCCAGCTCCACCATGGTGAAGCCCGCGGTGCGGCGCGGCGACAGGTTGCGGACAGGGTTCATGGCTGCGTCCCGAAGAAGAACCGCTTGGACCGGCCGGTGAGACCGTCCACGCGGAAGATGGTGTTGGTGAAGTTGCCCCGCGGCGTCTCCACCACATCGGCCGCCCGGCCGAAATCGAAGCTATTGGTCTGCACGCCGTCCCGCGGCACGAACACGCTGCCGAGCCCGATCGAGACGAAGCCGGGCTTCAACTGGGCGGTCAGCGAAGGCGGCACCCTCGGGACCTGGCTGTCGTCCAGCCGGACACACCGGCCCTGGGCGTCGAATGAGAGGACGGGGAGGTCGAGCGAGATGCTGTCGAGCTGGGCGGTCGTAAGCTCCTTGAACGGAGGTGCCAGCGGGAACGGGACCGGTTTGGCCTGGAGATTCGTGAAAATCAGACCACCGCTGGCGTTGGTGGTGTACGGGAAGATCATCTGCTCGGGGAAGACCACGCCGTCGGGCAAGGTCTTCCAGAGCGTGCCGCCGGCGGTGAGGTACCTCGGCCGGGCGACCCCGGGCTGGTCTCCGACGTTGCGCTCCGCGAAGAACGCGTAGCTGGAATGGGACGACGCGATCACGTTGGTCATCACCCGCAGCGCGTTGGCGGCGAACTCGCCGATCGTGCCTCCCGAACCTTGGAGCGCGATCAACTGGTTGTGGACGCCCGCGACCTTGGCGGTCTGGTCCGCCGCGGGCGAGAAGAACACCATGTAGATCGGCGAGCGGGTCTTGATGGCGAACTGCCGCGCCAGCGCGAGGTCGTCCTGCATCTGCCGCTGGGCGGCCGCCAACGTGTTGGTCTGCCCGAACCCCTTGAAGGCCGGCACCGCCACGAAGGTGAGCACGCCGATGAGCGCGATGACGACCAACAGCTCGATCAGCGTGAACGCGCGCTGCCGGCGCGGCGGCAGTGGGCGGCCGGATCCGGCTGGGTTGGGGCAAGGCGCACTCATGGCAAGGTCGGTCGCACGTCGCGGATCAGCGCCAACTGTAGAGGTTGTCCTCGTTCACCGTCCCCTTCTCGTTCACGCCCTTGGTGAAATCGACCTTCCCATCCGGCCCCAAGGACCAGACGACGGCGCTGGCCTTGATGCTGCGGAAGCGGTCGTCGGACGCCGGCCACTGCGCACCGAACGGATCGCGGACGCGGTTGTCGTAATCGAGGTCGAGCGTGACGATGTAGGGATGGCCCCAAGGATCCCGGTACACGCCGTCGTTCTCGCCGACGCCGTTCGGGCCGTAACCCTTGGCCGTCTTGATGTTGAGGAAGGTGTTGTGCTGCGGGTTCAACGCGGATTTGAAGTTCACCGGACTATTGTCGGTGTCGTTGACCGCGTTGTAGGCATTGGCGACGGGGAACTTGTCGGCGGCCAGCGAAGTGTCGGTCAGGATGGCGATGATCTCGGCGTTGCTCAGCTGCCGGTCGGTGTTCCCGCCGGTGTTCTTCACGATGTCGTAGTTGGCCACGCCCTTGGAATCGAACACCTGGGCGCCCTTCTGCTGCGTGCCGTAGGTGAAGTCCGGGTACTGGGCGTTGACCTCGGCTCGGGCCGCCTGGGAGGACGGCAGGCGTCCGTAGGCCGCCTGATAAGCGGTGATGGCGGCGTGCAGGTTGCTGATGTCCACCGAGGCCTTCCTCTTGTTGGCCGACCTCTTCGCGCCCGCCAAGGCCGGCAACAACATGCCGGCGAGGATGGCGATGATGGCGATGACGACGAGCAGTTCGATGAGCGTGAAGGCGCTCGGCTGACGGCGGCGCAGATGCGGACGTGGGTTCATGGGATGACGGTGGGACGGGTTCGGGACGTGGGGCGCGGGTTCACTGCTTCCAGTTGCCGTAGATCTTCTTCTGGCCGCGGACGATGACCTCGGCCCAGAGATCGAATGTCCCGGGGTTGTTGGTGGGGTTCGTCGAGACGTAGCGCCACGGGTTGAGGCCGGGATTGGTGGGGACCGGCTGAGGGTAACGCGCGTCGTTCAACGGCCACGCGAACCCGGCGTTCTTCTTGCCGGTGGCATCCGCCGCGAAGCCCACCGTGAGCACCTGGGCATTCTTGGTCCCGACCCCGGCGGTCCGCAGGACGCTGGCGTGCTGGCTGGCCTTGAAGGTGTGCCGGAACAGGCGGCGGAACCGGTCGCGGGTCGCCGCGTTCAGGAAGCCGTCGCGATGGAAATACTGTTGCGCGGTCGCAGGAAGGAAACGCGTCGCGTCATCGACCGTCTCGAAGTAGCCGGTGTCCCCGCTGTTGACGACGACCAAGCCGGTCAGCTCGTAGTAGAGCGGGTTGACCACCGCATCCACCTCGTTCTTGTCCGGGTTGTAGCTGTCCGGCGGATAGACGCCGTACTTGGCCTTGTAGGTCTCGATGGCGGTGACGAGGTCGTTGAGCTCGCCCTTGAGCCGCGCTTCGCGGATCCGCGTGGTGGCGATCGGGGCGAGGCCCACGAGCAAGCCGGCCAGGACCGAGATGATGGCGATCACGGTCAACAGCTCGATGAGCGTGAACGCGACCGCGCGGCGGACCGACGCAGCGGGCCGGCTCGCGCCGCCCAAGATATGACCGGAAGATTTCATGTCCGCACTAAGGTGTCCGACCAGCCTTCCTCAACCGTCAACGATCCTTCAATTCCTTTTCCATCCGTTCGCTCAACCACTGCTTGATCATGCTCTGGTAGTTCAAGTAGCGCTCTCGGGCCACCCGCTTGATCCGGCCCAGCATCCGCGGATCCATCCGGAGGGTGATGGTCACCGATTCCGAGAGCTCCGCGCCCGCTGCTGTCGCTCCCTCCATGAGCCGCAGGTCGATCTGGCTGTCCGCCCAGAACGCCGCCTCCGCCTGTTCGCTGTCGAACAAGGGGACCTCTTCCCAAGCACTAACCACGTTCAGTGCCATGATTCTCAGACCTCCATCGTCTGCTTGACCTTCCGTTGGTAGAAGAACTCTTCCGCCTCCGTGAAGACCCGCGCGCAGATCACCCGGATCACCCGCCCGTTCGTCCGGTACACGCAGAACACCCCGGTACCCGACGCCGACTTGCCCAAGCTGAAGTACCGGGCCTGCACCCCGAACCTCGGCGAATCGGGCAAAAGCCTCACCGCGAACGGGTCCTCGAAGGATTCCTCGATGTCCCGGACCTTCAAAGATCCATCCAACGCGAATGGCGGGTTGTTCCAGTCGAACTCCATTTTGGGAGCCGTTCGTAAAGCGATCGCCAATGCGGTGTAACTACTTTGTATTTACACACCCAAGCACTGGTTGTCAAGAGTCCGGCCGAGCGTGAGCTCGGCGGACGACGGTTTTCAACGATTTCTGGGGCCTCGAAGGTACGACCAGATCGGCCTTCCCTTCCGGCCGGCGTCGGGCGGCGGACATCGGCGCTGGTAGCGCAAGGTTTGAAACCTCGTTTCGCCGAGTTGTACTTGGCAAGGCCGGCCCGCTCACCTGCCGCCAGCGCCTGCGGACTGCAAATCCGGATAGGCATTGAGCACCCGCGATCCTCTTGGTCCGCCGACTTGGTCCGGGTGGAACGGGCCACCGGCCCGTCCTCGGTGGCAACCTGCCGCCGAGCTTCGGCACTGACAACGGACCTGCCTACCAGACCTTTCCCGGGGCATCTGGACCTCGGCAGCCCCACCCCGAGCGGCGGGCGGGTCGCCCGCCGCGACAGGCCGGTGGCCTGTGCCACCCGGCCCACGCACCGGGCGCACGCCTCACTTCGAGGTCGCGAGGAACTCGACCAAGTTGCGGATCTCCTGCTTCGTGAGCACGCCTCCGAAGCCGTCCGGCATGCCGCTCAGGCCCTTTTCCCGGGCGGTGATCTCCGCCTTCTTCAACTTGAGCAGGCCGTCCTCCGGTGAATTGACCTCCAACTCGGTATCGGTCTCCGACTTGATGACCCCGGCGTAGGTCGTGCCGTTCTTCAGCGTGACCAAGACGCTCTCGAAGCCTTGGGCGATGGACGCGTTCGGATAGAGCAACGACTGCAGAAGGTATTCGCGGCCCATCTTCTCGCCGAGACCGGTGAGTTCCGGGCCGACCTCGCCGCCCTCGGCGTTGATCTTGTGGCACCGGACGCAGCTGACTTCGGCCTTCTCCAGGAACACCTTCTTGCCCTCCTCCGCGTTGCCGCCGGTGAGACAGACCTTCCAAGGGTTCAAGTCGGACTCCCCGGCTTTGGGCAATGCCGCTTCCCAGCCGGCGACCGCCGCCTTGAGCGCCGGGCGAGCCGCGGCCGCGTCCAGCACGTCGAGCTGCAGAGCCGCCGGGATCTTCCCGGCGACGAGATCCGCCATCCGCTGGATGATGAACTCGTCGGCCTGGACTCCGGGAAGCTTCGCCAACGCGGCATAGGCGTTCTGCTTCTCGGCCAGAGAACCGTTGGCGATGACGTCGATCAGTTTCGCGAGCGGGCCGGAACCCGTCGAAGGCGAGGCCGCGGCGCCCGACGCCACCGCCGGCGGGGCATCCACGCTCAGCTTGAGCGCGGCTTTGCGGACCGCCTCCTCGGGATCCTTCTGGGCCGCCTCCAAGGCGACCGGATAATCGGGCGTCTGCAACCGGGAAAGCGCCGTCAACGCCGCGACGCGTGACGTGGCGTTCCCGAGCTTCTGGGTGACCAGCTTGGCGAGGGAACCTGACGCGGACGCGATACTCAGCTCACCCGCGGCACGCGCGGCGGCGGCCCGGACCTTCTCGGGAGCATCGGCGAGGAGCGCGTCGACCACCGGACGCACGGCGGCGCCGGGGATCTTCGTGTCGCGGGCGAACGCGGTCGGGCGCCAAAGCCCGGTGATGCGGTCGCGTCCGGAGTTCTTCGGCCACTCCGCGAGCGCATCCAACGCTTCGGCCCGCACATCGTCCGGGAACACGCCGTCCGTGGCGACCTTGGCCAACCGGGCCGCGGTCTGCTGCGTCCCGTGGCGGTAGTTGGCGTTCACCGCGCGGCGCAAGAACGGCACGTTCCGGGCCAGCGCCTTTCCCGCCAGGACAGGGCCTTCGATCCGGGCGGCCAGCATGTCC
>JANNAJ010000237.1:0-1879 GCA_031384285.1 Verrucomicrobiota bacterium | reverse complement strand
CCACGGGCGCATCCGGGCACCGCCCCGTCGGGAGTTCTGCCTCCAGGCGCCTCGACTTGGGGAGCGGAACAGCTGTCCGTGCAGAGCGGTTCTGTCGGACGAAATCGTCATGGGTCGATGGGCTGGAGCATCCGCAGCTGTATGAGAAGCGCTCCGGCGATCAGCAAAAGGCTCAACCCAAGATGAACGAACGAAAGAGCCGAGACAACGGAGTGACGCCAACGCGCCCCGACGCATCCGGCCAGTGTGAGCAGAGCGCCGACGCACTGGATCTTCCATAGGAGAGCAGTACCCGTCGCCTCCGGAAGCTGGAACCGGTTCATGAACGCGAACGTGAGCCCCCACACCACACCGGGGATGCCTATCGAGGCGGAGCAATAGGTCGCAGCGGAAACCCTAGTATTCATATCGCCGCACCTCCGGCGGCATCCCGTCACGCCTTCGCCAGCATCCGCGCCAGGTA
Source organism: Verrucomicrobiota bacterium (assembly GCA_031384285.1). GTDB lineage: Bacteria > Verrucomicrobiota > Verrucomicrobiia > Limisphaerales > UBA9464 > CAIVQB01. Next base: position 1,416 of record JANNAJ010000237.1, on the reverse strand, counting down.
GGTCCCGGTGTGGCTCCCCGGCGTCGCCGCGACGGTCTCCGGGGTGCCTTCGGCGACGATCCGGCCGCCCCCTGCCCCGCCCTCCGGGCCGAGATCGATCACCCAGTCCGCGGTCTTGATCACGTCGAGGTTGTGCTCGATCACCACCAAGGTGTTGCCGGATCCGCGCAGCTTGCAGAGGACTTCGAGCAGCTTCGCCACGTCGGCGAAATGCAGGCCGGTCGTCGGCTCGTCCAGCAGGTACAGGACGCGTCCGCTCTGCCGGCGCGAGAGCTCGGCGGCGAGCTTGAGCCGTTGGGCTTCACCGCCGGAAAGCGTGGTGGCCGCCTGGCCGAGCCGCAGATATCCGAGGCCGACCTCGGCGAGCGTGACGCACGGCGCGTGCAGCTTGGGCACGGCGCGGAAGAACGCCGCGGCCTCGTCCACGGTGAGCTGGAGCACGTCCGCGATATCCAGGCCCTTGTAGGTGATCTCGAGCGTCTCGCGGTTGTACCGGCGTCCGGCGCACGCCTCGCAGGTCACGTAGACCGGCGGCAGGAAGTGCATCTCGATCCTGATCAGGCCGTCGCCCTCGCACTTCTCGCAGCGGCCGCCCTTCACGTTGAAGCTGAAGCGTCCGGCGTCGTAGCCGCGGACGCGCGCGGTCGGCAGGGACGAGAAGAGGTCGCGGATCTCGTTGAACATCCCGGTGTAGGTCGCGGGATTGCTCCGCGGCGTGCGGCCGATGGGCGTCTGGTCCACCACCACGCACTTCTCCAGCAGCTCGAGGCCGCGGATCTCGGAATGCGCTCCGGGGGATTCCTTCGAGCCGTGCCACTTGCGGAAGATGGCCCGCCGGAGGATGTCGTCGATGAGCGTGCTCTTGCCGCTGCCGCTCACGCCGGTGACGCAGGTCAACGTGCCGAGCGGGATGCGCGCGGTGACGTCCTTCAGGTTGTTCTCCCGTGCGCCGACGATCTCGATCCAGCCCTTGTCGGCCCGCGGTTTGACGCGGTCCTTCGGCACGGCGATCGACAGGTCGCCGGTGAGATAACGGCCGGTGAGCGAACGCGGGTCCGCGAGGATCTCGGCCACGGTGCCCTGCGCGACGATCTCGCCGCCGTGGACGCCGGCGCCCGGACCGAGGTCGAGCACGTGGTCGGCGGCGCGGATGGTGTCCTCGTCGTGCTCGACGACGAGCACGGTGTTGCCGAGGTCGCGGAGGCGCCGGAGGGTGTCGAGGAGCCGGTCGTTGTCGCGCTGGTGCAGGCCGATGCTCGGTTCGTCGAGGATGTACAGCACGCCGACCAATCCGCCGCCGATCTGCGTGGCGAGGCGGATGCGCTGGGCCTCGCCGCCGGAGAGCGTGGCGGTTTTGCGGTCGAGCGAGAGATACTCAAGGCCGACACTGGCGAGGAAGCCGAGGCGGGATTTGAC
>JANNAJ010000520.1:0-7052 GCA_031384285.1 Verrucomicrobiota bacterium | reverse complement strand
GCGGCGCAGGCGGATGTCCGGGTGGTGACCGAGCCGCCGCAGTCGGGCTTGGTCACGGGCTATCAGGCCGGGACGCGGGTCGCGACCGGCGAGCTGTTCTTCTTCGCCAACGAGGACCTCTGGCTGGATGCCGATTGTCTGCGCCGTCTCGCCGAGCAGATCGATCTGCCGGGCCGCGTCGGCATCGCGGATCCGTGGGAATGGACCTACGACGGGGCGCGGCTCCACCACGCCGGCGTGCGGTTCGTGCCGGCGGGATGGGACCTCAACAGCCCCTGGCCGCGGATGCGTTCCGATTTCCTGGTGCCGCTCGCCGCCGGCGACCGCATCCCGTTCCCCTGCGCCGGCGCGGTGATGGTCCATCGGGATTGTCTCGCGGACCTCGGTGGCTGGGACACGGGGTTCTTCCTGGATTTCGAGGACATGGACCTCGGCCTGCGCGCGTGGCAGCGCGGATGGCACGCGGTGACGGTCCCCCGGGCGGAAGTGTTCCATGCGGTCGGCGCGTCCGATCCGCAGCCTCTCACCGCGGCGCGAGACACCGTGGGCCGCCGCCGATATGTCTCGAACCGGTCCAGCCTGGCGGTGATGGCGCTGAAGACCTTTTCGTTCTCCGCGCTGCCGCTCACGGCGGTCGCTTGGTGGAGCGGCGCGCTGAACAACGCCCGGCGCGGTCGATGGAGGCGTTTCCGGTTGGATTTCGCCGCCGCGCTCGAAGTGCTGAGGCGTGCGCCGCCCGCGTGGAGGTTTCGTCGCGCCAACGCGGCGCTCAACCGTCGTCGGCCCGGCGAGCGTTTCTTCAGCGCGCCGCAGTTCACGGCGGTCCGCGGCGACGGCCGGTGAGCCTTCCGGCGGGGCGGACCGTCCGCTGTCGGGCCGGTGTCGGGAGACGTCGCGGCCGCGCTGAAAAAGCGTTCGACCGGGCCGGGTCGCGCGATCAAGTTGTCGGGCGATGAAAGCCCAGATCTTGCGCCCCGTCCTTGCGGCCATGGCCTTCGGCCTGTCGGTCGCCGCCGGCGCGGACCCCGCGAAGCTGCCGCCCGTCGCGACGGGCCCGATCGGCTTCGAGAAGGACGTCGCGCCGATCCTCGAGAACGCCTGCGTGGGCTGCCATGGACCGAAGCGCGCCGAGAACGGTCTGCGCCTCGACACGGCCGACGGCGCGCGCAAGGGCGGCGACCACGGTCCGGCGTTCGTGGCCGGCAAGAGCGAGGGGTCGCTGTTGGTGCAGGTCACCGCAGGCATCCACGCCGAGCTCGCGCAGATGCCGAAGAAGGGCGACAAGCTCACGTCGGCGCAGATCGGGACGTTGCGGGCGTGGATCGACCAAGGCGCGGATTGGCCCGCCACCGCGAAGGTCGACAAAGCCGCCCACCACTGGGCCTTCAAGGCGCCCGTCCGGCCCGAGGTCCCGTTAGCGCGGGACGCGGGACGCGGGACGCGGAACCCGATCGACGCGTTCATCGCCGCCCGCCTTGCCCAGGAGGGCCTGAAGCTCGCGCCGCCGGCCGACAGGACGACGCTGCTCCGCCGTGTCCACCTCGATCTGGTCGGCTTGCCGCCGACGCCGCAAGAAGTCGACGCCTTCCTCGCCGACAAGTCGCCGGGCGCCTACGACAAGGTGGTCGAGGACCTGTTGAGATCGCCGCACCACGGCGAACGCTGGGGCCGCCACTGGCTCGACGCGGCGCGGTACGCCGATTCCGATGGTTTCGAGAAGGACAAGGCGCGCTTCATCTGGAGCTATCGCGACTGGGTGGTCGGGGCCCTGAACCGCGACCTGCCGTACGACCAGTTCGTCATCGCCCAGATCGCCGGCGACCAGTTGCCCGGGGCGACCGAGGAGGACCGGGTGGCGACGGGATTCCTTCGCAACTCGATGCTCAACGAGGAGGGCGGTGCGGACCCCGAGCAGTTCCGCATGGACGCGATGTTCGACCGCATGGATTGCATCGGGAAGAGCGTGCTCGGCCTCACCATCCAGTGCGCGCAGTGCCACACGCACAAATTCGATCCCATCCAGCACGAGGAGTACTACCGGCTCTTCGCCTTCCTGAACAACGACCACGAATCATCGCTCGTCGCCTACACGCCGGCCGAACAGATGAAGCGCGCCGACCTGATGCGCCAGATGCGCGACCTGGAGGAGGGCCTGCGCCACACGACGCCCGGCTGGGAGGGGCGCCTCGCGAAGTGGGAGGACTCGGTGAAGGACGGCCAACCGGATTGGAAGGTCGTCCCGGCCGTCCATGTGGGCGAGCGTGGCGAGCGGTTCTACTACAATTCCGACGGGTCCATCCGCGCCTCGAGCTACGCGCCGACGCAGTGGACCGCCCACTTCCGCGCCACGAACTCCTCGGGCACGATCGGCGCGTTCCGCTTCGAGCAGCTCACCGATCCGAACCTGCCGTGTGGCGGACCGGGCCGCTCGATCCGCGGCATGGCGGCGTTGAGCGAGTTCAAGGTCGACGCGTGGGACCCGAGGTCGCCGACCAACAAGGTCTCCGTGAAATTCGTCAAGGCCACCGCGGATTTCGCCAACGCGGAGAAGACGTTGGAGCCGGAGTTCCAATCCGACTATTGGAAGAAGAAAGAGGGCAGCGACAAGCGCACCTACGGTCCGGTCGCGTCCGCGATCGACGGCAAGGACAGCACCGCCTGGGGCATCGACGCCGGACCCGGTCGCCGCAACGCGCCGCGCAAGGCGGTCTTCATCCCGGAGACGCCGTTGAGCTTCCCCGATGGCGTGGTGCTGGATTTCGCCCTGGTGCAGCAGCACGGCGGCGACAACTCGGACGACAACCAGACGCACAATCTCGGCCGCTTCCGCTTCAGCGTCTGCGCCGACACCAACGCCGTCGCCGATCCCCTCCCCGCGAATGTCCGCGAGGTGCTCAAGGTGCCGCGCGGACAGCGCTCGCCGGCGCAGGTCGCCGCGGTGTTCAGCTTCTGGCGGACGACCGTCCCGGAGTTCAAGGGCGTGGATGAAAAGATCGAGGCGTTGTGGAAGCAATGGCCGGAAGGCGCGCCGTCATCGGTGCTCGTCGCCCGCGGCGGCGATGCGTCCGGCGACGAGATGCGACCGACGCGCGTGCTGAAGCGCGGCGATTGGCTCAAGCCCGGCAACGAGGTCGGACCCGGCGTGCCGGCGTTCCTCCACCCGCTGCCCGAAGGCGCGGACGGCTCGCGTCTGACGTTCGCGAAGTGGCTCGTCGACAAACGGTCGCCGACCACCGCCCGCGTGTTCGTGAACCGGATGTGGCAGGCCTACTTCGGCACCGGCCTGGTCGAGACGCCGGAGGACCTCGGCCTGCAGAGCCCGCCGCCGAGCCATCCCGAGCTGCTGGACTGGCTGGCCTGCGAGTTCATGGACCGCGGCTGGAGCATCAAGGCGATGCACCGGCTCATCGTCGGCTCGGAGACCTATCGGCAGTCGTCGCGCGTCACGCCCGGGCTCTACGCGAAGGACCGTTACAACCGACTTCTTGCGCGCGGTCCCCGGTTCCGCGTCGAGGGCGAGATCGTCCGCGACGTGTCGCTCGCGGCCAGCGGCCTGCTCAACCCCGTGCTCGGCGGCCCGAGCGTGCAGCCGCCCGCGCCGGCGTTCCTTTTCCAGCCGCCGTCCTCGTACGGCCCGAAGACCTGGGAAGAGGCGCAAGGGGCGGACCGCTACCGTCGCGGCATCTACACCTTCCGGTACCGGTCGGTGCCGTATCCGTTCCTCACGGCGTTCGACGCGCCGAACGGCGATTTCTCCTGCGTGCGCCGCGCCCGGTCGAACACGCCGCTCCAGGCGTTGATGACCTTGAACGAGACGCTGGCGATGGAGTGCGCCCAGGGCCTCGCCGCGAAGACGCTCGCGGAAGGCGGCAGGACCGACGACGAACGGATCACCTACGCGTTCCGCCGCGTGTTGTCGCGTCCGCCGACGGCATCCGAGCGGTCCGAGCTGAAGGGCCTGCTGGCGCGCCAGACGCGACGGATCGCGGAAGGCTGGGTCAACCCCTTCGACCTCGGCACCGGCAAGAACGTGCTGCCGACGGTCCCGGCCGGTTCGACGCCGACGCAGCTCGCGGCCTACGCCGCGGTGAGCCGCGTGCTGCTGAACCTGGACGAGGCGATCACGAAGGAGTGAAGCCGCGGACCATGAAGCCGACTTCCACCGACCAACGAACTACGGACCTTGAGGAACGGACCTTCGCGCTGCGCGGGACCCGGGACCTCGAACCCAAGACCGATCTATGAACCGCCTCACCCACTTCCAGCACGCCGTCGAGGAGCAACGCCGCGCCATCTCCCGCCGTTGGTTCTTCCGCGATTGCGGCGTCGGCCTCGGTGCCATCGCCCTCCATTCGATGCTCGGCGACACGCTCGCCGCCGCGCCGTCCAAGGCCGGCGCCGCCGCGTCCGGCGACCCGATGGCCCCGAAGAAGGGCCATTTCCCCGGCAAGGCCAAGCGCGTCATCTACCTCTTCATGGCCGGAGCGCCGAGCCACCTGGAGCTCTTCGACAACAAGCCGCAGCTCACCAAGTTCAACGGCACGCTGCCGCCCGCCGAGCTGCTCAAAGGTTACCGCGCCGCGTTCATCAACCCCGATGCCACGCTGCTCGGGCCGAAGTTCGCCTACAAACGGCATGGCAAGAGCGGAATGGAGCTCGGCGAGACCCTGCCCCACCTCGGCGGCGTCGCCGACGACATCACGCTCATCAAGTCGATGCAGACCGACGCGTTCAACCACGCGCCGGCGCAGATCTTCATGAACACGGGGTCGCAGCAGTTCGGTCGTCCCAGCTTCGGCGCATGGACGACCTACGGCCTCGGCTGCGAGTCCCGCGACCTGCCGTCGTATGTCGTCTTCAGCACCGGGGGAAAGGGTTCCAGCGGCGGCGCGAGCAACTGGGGCCCGGGCTTCCTGCCCACCCAGCACGGCGGCACCCTCTTCCGCAACGGCAGCGAGCCGGTGCTCCACCTCGCCAACCCCAAGGGCGTGGACGACGCGCTCCAGAAGGATTCGCTGGAGACCTTGAACCGGCTCAACGCGAAACGGCTCGAAGTCGTCGGCGACCCGGAGATCGCCGCCCGCATCAGCGCCTTCGAGATGGCCTACCGGATGCAGCACGTCGCACCCGAGGTCATGGACCTCTCCAAGGAGTCCAAGGAGACCCTCGAACTTTACGGGGCCGAGCCGGGAAAGCCGTCCTACGCCAACGCCTGCCTGTTGTCTCGCCGGCTGATCGAGAAGGGCGTGCGGTTCGTGCAGATCTTCCACGAGTCGTGGGACCAGCACGGCGACCTCAAGAACGGCATCAAGCGCAACTGCGAGGCCACCGACCGCGCCAGCGCCGCGCTGGTGAAGGACCTCAAGCAGCGCGGCCTGCTCGAGGACACGATCGTGATCTGGGGCGGCGAGTTCGGGCGCACGCCGATGGTGCAGGGCGGCGACGACGGACGGGACCATCATCCCAACGGCTTCAGCTACTGGGTCGCCGGCGGGGGCTTCAAGCCGGGGTTGTCCTACGGCGAGACCGACGATCTCGGGTTCAACGCGGTGAAGGACAAGGTCCATGTCCACGACTTCCACGCCACGCTCCTGCACCAGCTGGGCTTCGACCATGAGAAGCTCACCTACCGCTTCCAGGGCCGTGATTTCCGGCTCACCGACGTGCATGGCGAGGTGGTGAAGGGGTTGTTGGCCTGAGCCAGGTCGCCGACCGACGCCGGCGGTCCCGACATTCCCCGTTTCTGCACCCCGGCCGGTGCGCTAAGGTCCGAGCATGGACCAACCACCGATCGACCCGAGGACCTGCATCGGCCACGTCCACCTCAAGGTCGCGGACCTCGAGCGGGCGCTCGGCTTCTATCGGGATGTGCTCGGGTTCGAGGTGACCCAGCGGTTCGGCCGGAGCGCGGTGTTCCTCTCCGCCGGCGGGTACCACCACCACATCGCGCTCAACACCTGGGAGAGCGCAGGCGGGGTCCCGCCGCCGCTCGGCGCGACCGGGCTGTACCATCTCGCCATCCTTTATCCGGACCGCGCCGCGTTGGCGGACGCGTTGCGCCGCCTCATCGGGGCGGGCATCGAGCTCGACGGCGCCGCGGACCACGGCGTGAGCGAGGCCCTCTACCTCCGTGATCCGGACCAGAACGGCGTGGAGTTCTATCGGGACCGCCCGCCGACCGAGTGGCCGCGGACGACCGACGGCGGGCTCGCGATGTCGAACGCGCCGCTCGACCTGCGCGCCTTGCTCGCGGAGGCTCCGCCGTCGCGGTGACGCTCCTGCACCGCTCCATCGCCGAAGGTCCTGCCCATCATGTCCCACGTGCTCATCATCCACGAGGTCGCCGATTATCCCGCTTGGAAGAAGGTGTTCGACGGCGCCGCCGGCATCCGGCGCGAGGCCGGCGAGCAATCGTACCAGGTGCTCCGCTACGAGACCGATGCGGACAAGATCGTCCATTTCTCGGTGTGGACCTCGACCGAGGATGCGCGCCGCTTCTTCGAGTCGCCGCGGCTCGTGCAGATCCGCAAGGACGCCGGCGTGAAGTCGCCGGAATTCATCTACCTCGAGCAGATCGAGGCCGGGACGCTCTGAGGCGGATGCGGCGGCCGGTCGTCAGGGAGCGTTGATCGCGCCGACTTGGGATGGATCCACCCACCGGCAGACGGACTCGGACGACGCGTTGCTGTGGGCCTCGGACGGCGGTTCTTACGGCGTGCTGCCGTGCGTCTCGCCGGCAGACGGCTCGGACGGCGTGCGCGCGGAAAGGTCCAACGGGACGGGATTCGGCGAGCCTCTGCCGGCAAGATGCCGGCAGCACGTTCCGCCGATCCATGCCGACTCTTGGTGGATACCGGCAGAACTCGGCTTCATGTTGTGGGCGGCTTGCCCTGGAAGCCGAGCGGGTTGCGGGGGCAACTCGCCAACGGCCCGAACAGAGATCACCCCGACCTGGTACGAGGCAGGTGCCGCGGCCGGTCGTCAGGGAGCGTTGATCGCGCCGACTTGGGATGGATCCACCCACCGGCAGACGGACTCGGACGACGCGTTGC
>JANNAJ010000462.1:0-20186 GCA_031384285.1 Verrucomicrobiota bacterium | reverse complement strand
GTGAATCCATCCCAAGTCGGCGCGATCAACGCTCCCTGACGACCGGCCGCCGCACCCGCCTTGTACCAAGTCGGGGTGATCTCTGTTCGGGCCGTTGGCGAGTTGCCCCCCGGCAACCCGCTCGGCTTGCAGGGCAAGCCGCCCACAACATGAAGCCGAGTTCTGCCGGTATCCACCAAGCGTCGGTATCAGGCCGGCCGCTTGCGCCAGAAGACCCCGCGGCCCCAGTCGTCGAAGATCGAGTAGCTCACCGGCGTGACCAGCAGGGTCAGCAACAGACAGAGCATCTGGCCGCCGATGATGACCTTCGCCATCGAGGCGCGTCCGCCGGCGCCGGGGCCTTGGCCGAGGGCGATCGGGACCATCGAGACCACCAGCAGCATCGTGGTCATGAGGATCGGCCGGAGCCGGACCTTGTTCGCCAGCAGGATGGCTTCCTCGCAGGCCATGCCGCCGGCGCGGAGCGTGTTCGTGTAGTCCACCTGGAGGATGCCGTTCTTCTTCACGATCCCCACGAGCATGAAGAGGCCGAAGATGGCGAAGAAGTTCAGTTGCTCGCCCAAGAACAGCATCCAGCCGAGCGCGAACGGCAGCGCCAACGGCACCGCGAGCATGATCGAGACGGGATAGATGAAGTGCTCGAACTGCGCCGCGAGGATCATGTACATGAACACCACCGCGACGATGAAGGCGTAGAGGAAGTTCTGGAGCGTCTCGTCCATCTGCTTCGCGCGGCCGACGAAGACCACCGAGTACCCGGGCGGGAGCTCCAAGGACCTCACGGCCTGTTCCGCCGCCTTGCGCCCCTCGCCGAGGGAGTAGTCGGGCCCGAGGTTCGCCTGGATGGTCACGCGGCGCTGGCGCTGGAAGCGGTCGATCTGGTTGGGGCCGCGCGATTCCTCCAGGCGCACGAAGTTCGAGAGCTGCACGAGCTCTCCCCGTCCGCCCGGCGTGGCGGGACTGCGCCGGAGCATCACCTGGTCGATCGCCTCGGCGGTCGCGCGGTCGGCCTGCCCGGCCCGCAGCCAGACGTCGTACTGGTCGTCCGACTCCTTGTAGCTGCCGACGATCTGGCCGCCGACGAGCGTCCGGAGCGCGCCCGCGATGTCCTCGACGCGGAGGCCGAACTGGCTGGCCTTCTCGCGGTCGATGTGGACCTGCAGCTCCGGCTTCCGGTTCGAGAGCGTGGTGTCCACGTCGGCCAATCCGTCGTTGGTCCGCAGCACGGCGAGGATGCGCTCCGAATACTCGCCGAGACGCGCGAGGTCCGGCCCGAGCAGGTTGAAGGACAGGTCGCCGCCGCGACCCCCGCTGCCGAGCGCACCGATGCGCTGCACGCCGGACCGGATGTCCGGATACCGGGCGAGGATCTTGCGAGCGGCCTTCATCACTTCGTCCTGCGACCAGCGGCGGCTCTTGCCGAGCGTCTGCTCGGTGCGGCTGCCCAGCTCCGGGAGCCGGCAGTAGATGCTCCCGAAGGTCACGTCGCCCTCGCCTTTGCCGATCCGGCCGCTGGTCGGCCCGAGCGTGACCAGCGTGGCCGTCACCGCCTGCTCCCCGGCGCCGACACGGATGGCCTTGAGCTCCGCCTCGATCTCCGCGCACAGGGCGGCGCCGCGCGCGAGGCTCGTGCCTTCCGGCGTCTGGAGCACCACCTCGAACTCGCTCGAATCGTCCAGCGGGAAGAACGTGAACCGGCTCGCCGGCACCAGCCAATAGAGCGATCCCACGCACAGGCCGCACACCGTCATCACGACCCAGCGGTGGCGGAGGCTCCAGCGGAGCACGGCGAGGTAGAGGTCCGCGGACCAGCGCATGAGCGGGCCGCCGTGGGCCTTCTTCTCGCGCAGCGCGGGATCGGCCGTGTGCCGGAGGAAGCGCGACGCCAGCATCGGCGTGAGCGTGAAGCTCACGAACAGCGAGACGAGGATCGCGAAGGCGACCGTCCATCCGTAGCTCGAGAAGAACAACCCCGTGCGGCCCTTCATGAAGGCGAGCGGGATGAAGATGACCACCAGCGACAACGTGGTGGCGACCACGGCGAGCGCGATCTCCCGCGTCCCGGCCAACGCCGCCTCGAACGCCGAGCACGACCGCTCCTCCATCACGCGGTGGATGTTCTCCAGCACGACGATCGCGTCGTCGATCACCACGCCCACCGCGAAGGTCAGCCCGAGCATCGTCGAGTTGTTCAGCGTGAAGCCCATCCACTTCATCAGCGTGAACGTGGCCACGATGCTGACGGGGATGGCGATGCTCGCGATGAGCGTGCCCCGCCAGTCGTGCAGGAAGAAGAAGACCGTCAACGCCACCAGCACCATGCCGAGCACGAGGTGGAACGAGACCTCCTCCAGGTTGCGCAGGATGAACCGCGACTGGTCGCGCACGATGTCGAGCCGCACATCCGGCGGCAGGGTCGCCCGCAGCTGCTCCATGCGGTCCTTCAGCGCGGCGATGAGCTTCACGGAGTTGGAGCCGCTCTGCTTTCGGATGACCAGAGTCACCGCGTTCTCGCCGTCGAGCCGGGCGAGCGTCCGCGGCTCCTCCACGCCGTCGGTCACGGTCGCCACCTGGCCGAGCAGGATCGGCTGGCCGCCGCTGTTCGCCACGATCAGGCGGTCGAACTCGGCGACGCTCTCCAGCCGGCCCAGCGTGCGCAGGACGAGCTCGCGCGTGCCCTGCTCCACCCGGCCGCCCGGGACCTCGATGTTCTGCGCGGCCAGCGCGGCGCGGACGTCCTCGACGGTCAGGTTGAAGGCCCGCAACCGGTCGATGTCCACCGCGACCTGGATCGCCCGGGCCCGCGCGCCGATGAGGCTGATGGCGCCGACCTCGGGCACGGTCTCCAGGTTCTGCTTGAGCTGTTTGTCGGCGAGATAGGTGAGCTCGCGCAGGTCGCGCGACCCGCTGACCGCGACGGTCAGCACCGGCACGGCGTCCACCTCGAACTTGTCGACGACCGGTGGATCGATCGACGGCGGCAACCGCGCGAGGATCGAGTTGACCTTGTCGCGGACGTCCTGCGCGGCGAGGTCGCGGTTCCGCGAGAGGAGGAAGGTCGCGGTGACCTGGGCGACCCCTTCGCGGCTGGAGGAGCTCAGCTCGTCGAGACCTTCGACGGTGTTGATGATCTCCTCGATGGGCTTGGTGACCGACGTCTCGACCTCCTCGGGCGAGGCGCCGCGCAACGTGGTGGTGACCGTGATGATCGGCAGCTCGACGTTGGGGATCTGGTCCACGCCGAGCTCGCGGAACGAGGCCCAGCCGACGATCAGCAGGAGCACGTTCAGCATGGTAGCGAACACCGGCCGGCGGATGCACAGATCGGCGAGACCGAGGCCGGGCGCCTCGATCTTCCCGGACGGCTTCGCGACGGGCCGGCTCATCGCGCGGGGATGGCGGTGGCGGCGGGCTTGCCGGCCTCGCGGACGGCGACCGGTCTGCCGTCGCTGAGCTTGGTCTGGCCGCTGGTGACGACGAGGTCGCCGGCCTTGATGCCGGAGACGACCTCCTGCCTGCCGTCCTTCACGAGGCCGAGCTTCACCACGCGGGCCCTCGCGACGGCGCCGTCGACCACGAACATGCGCGTCACACCGGAGAGGCCGGTGGCGGATTCGAGCGGGACCATCACCGTGGGCACGGCGCGCTCGATGACCAGCTCGCCGCGCGCGAAGGTGCCGGCCTTGAGGCGGAGCCCGGCGTTGGGCACGAGCGCGCCGAAGGCGAACGCGCGGGTGGCGGCGTTCACCTGCGGCGAGATGAGGAAGACCTTCCCGGTGAAGCGCTCGCCGGGATACGCGTCCACGCTGAACTCGACCGGCATCTCCTTCCTCACGTCGGCGGCGTGGCTCTCCGGCGCCTGCGCGATGAACTTGAGCACCGCGTCGTTCACGAGGCGGAACATCGGTTTGCCCTTCTCCATGAAGTCGCCCTTGGTCGCGATGCGGTCGGCCACCGCGCCGTCGAACGGCGCGCGGACGTGCGAATGGGCGAGGTTCAGGTCGGCGACGGCACGGGTGGCGTCGGCCGCGACGACGGCGGCGCGGGCGTTCTCGGCGGCGGTCTGCGCGAGGTCGAGGTCGGCGGGGGAGGCGATGCCGGTCCTCTTGAGCTCGATCTGCCGGACGAGCTCGTGCTCGGCGTTGGCGGCGGTGGCCTTCGCCTGGGTGAGCCGGGCGGCGGACTGGTTCGCGAGCGCCGTGTAGGTGTCGGTGTCGATCAGCGCGATCTCCTGTCCTTCCTTCACTCGGTCGCCGAACTCCGCGCCGGTCTTCTCCACCACGCCCTCGACCTCCGCGGCGAGCGTCGCCTCGTCCTTGGCGAAGAGCGTCCCGACGATCGGCAACGTCCGGTCGAGCGGCACCAGCTCGGCCTTGGCGACGGTCACGGGGATGGCGGACGGTGCCGGCGCCGGCCCCGCCGTGGCGACGGCGACCGATGCCGCCAGACAGAGCGACGCGAACGACGAGGATGCGGAAAGTTTCATTCCAGACGGACGGACCGGGGCAGGATCGCAGACGGAGCCGCGCCGGCAAACTTCAAACCTTCGTCGGAGACGGCTCCGACACCGCACGCTGTCCCGTCCCGCGATGTGCGCGGACGTGGGACGCTTCGGCGGATGGAACGGTCTTGAATGCGCTGTCCGGGCGGGCTCCGGGCGCCCACCATCGCCGGCCATGAAGGAGTTCGTCCTCCCCGCTCTGCTCGTCTCGTCCGGATGTCAGCCGGTCCTCGGCCAGGTCTTGTACGACGGCTCCCTCGGCACGGCCCCGGCCCGACAGGGATGGGCGACCGTCAGCTTTCCGTTGCCGCTGGCCACGCCGGTGGAGGATTCGGCGGTGCGGCTCGACACGCTGGCGTTGGCCGGCGAGCTGTCGGGATTCTCGCGGACCGCGCCGTCGCCGTTGGTCCTCACGAACGGGTTCCGCGCCTTGTTCACGCTGCGTCTGCACGAAGAATCGCACAACACGCCGGACCGCGCCGGTCTGTCGGTGATCGTGCTCGGCCACGACAAGCGCGGGCTGGAGCTGGCGTTCTGGCCGGACCGCGTCTGGGCGCAGAGCGACGCGCCGATGTTCAAGCATGCCGAGGAGGCGCTGTTCGACACGACCGCCGGTTTCGTCGCGTACGAGCTCGCCTTCGGCGCGACGGGTTACACGTTGCGAGCGGACGGCAAGGACCTGCTTGCCGGACCGGTGCGCGACTACACGCCTTTTGTCGGCACGTTCGATCCGTACGAGACGCCGGACTTCCTCTTTATCGGCGATGACACGACCTCGGCGAAGGCCGCCTTCAGCCTGCGCCGGGTGGAGGTGACCGTGAACCCGCCGGCGCAACCGCTTCTAGGCTTCTCGCTCCCCCAACCGGGCAGCGAACAGTTGGCGATGACGTGGCCGGCCGGCCACAAGCTCCCGCGCGCCCCGACGCTTTCGCCGCCGGACTGGGCGGACTTCGCCACCGACTCGCCGATCGCGGTCCCGCTGAACGGACCGGATGCGTTTTTTCGCGCGGTGCCGAGGTAGGCGTTGGTCACGGATGGGTGACCTGAAGAACAGTCAGCCAGCCCGCGCCCGAGTATCCTATCCCCAGCTCACACCGTAAATATTCAGCGCCGTGCCTTACTTTGCCACTCACTTGAGCCTGGCCGCGGCGGCCATCCTTCAAAATACGTTCTCACCCACAAGCGGTCGGATTCGAAAGCTTGGTCCGTCAAACGCCGCTGCCATGTTCCGACGGGATAATGCAATTCCCCGATCTTCACCACATTCGTTGCGTCGCGCGGTCCGAAACCAATCCGGAAAGGAACAACGGAAAGAAGCCGTCTCGGTATCTGGTCTGCGCTCCCTCCCAACGCAGCATTCTGCTCGATGAGCCAACCGTCTTCGGAGAAGACAAAGATTTCCCATCCAATCGAGATGGACGTAGGCAGGATGTCAGGGAATCGCAAACAGACGTGGAGCGTCGAACCGTTGGTCCAAACCGCGCGGAAATGTGGGAAACCAACTTGCCCGAGAGGCTTGGGCAGTTGTCCCAAGCCGCTTAGTTCGGCGGGACGCCATTTTCCATCCTCCACAAAGGGAACGCCAACAGGTGCTGGTTTGCTGCAAGAACAGCACAGTGAGGCAAAGACGATTGTTAGCGCTGCCAGCACGCGTGTGGCGAGCGCCGAACGACCGAAGGATTGAAAGTCTTGTCCGGTCATTAACTTAAGAACGCCGTGAGCGGGCTTGTCGGGCTGGCGTGGTCGAGCGGTGCGCCGAGGCCGAGCTCGTAGGCGGTGCGGCCGGCTTCGACGGCTTGTCTGAAGGCGATGGCCATCCGGTCGGCATCGCAGGCGACGGCGATGGCGGTGTTCACCAGCACGGCGTCGGCTCCCAGCTCCATCGCCTCGGCCGCGTGGCTCGGCGCGCCGATGCCGGCGTCCACGACCACGGGCACGGTGGCCTGCTCGATTATGATGCGGATCTGGTCGCGCGTCTGGATGCCGCGGTGCGAGCCGATCGGCGATCCCAGCGGCATCACCGTCGCGCAGCCGGCTTCCTGGAGCCGCTTGGCGAGCACGGGGTCCGCGTTGATGTAGGGGAGCACGACGAAGCCTTCCTTCACCAGGATCTCGGCGGCCCTGAGCGTCTCGATGGGGTCGGGCAGCAGGTAGCGCGGGTCGGGATGGATCTCGAGCTTCACCCATCTCGGCAGGCCGGCGGCGACGGCGAGGCGGGCGAGGCGGACGGCTTCCTCGGCATCCATCGCGCCGCTGGTGTTGGGGAGCAGGAGGTAGCGGGCGGGGTCGATGAACTCGAGGATGTTGGCGAACGGGTCCTTCTTCCCGGTCAGGTCGGCGCGCCGCAGCGCCACGGTCACCATCTGCGTGCCGCTGGCCGCGAGGGCATCGCGCATGGCCGCGGGCGAAGGGAATTTCCCCGTGCCGAGGAACAGGCGGGACGTGAATTCGCGGCCGGCGATGACGAGCGGTCGTGCGGACATGGGCGGGGATAGAACAACAAAGACGCGGAGACGCGAAGCAGAGAAGCGGCGTCGGAATGCGCATCGGCGCCGCTTGGCGTCGGAGGCGGCCCGCGTTCCGCTTGGTTGCGGCGCGTCTTTGTTGTTCATTCCCTCCGCTTGAACATCGCCGCACCGGACGTCCCGCCGAAGCTCCCCGAACTCCTCGCCCCCGCGGGCGATTGGGAATGCGCCCGCGCGGCGGTCGAGAACGGGGCGGACGCGATCTACTTCGGGCTCGACCGCTTCAACGCGCGGATGCGCGCGCACAACTTCACCGAGGCGGACCTGCCGGGCCTGATGGCCTTCCTGCACCGGCGCGGCGTGAAGGGCTACGTGACCTTCAACACGCTCGTCTTCGCCGACGAGCTCCCTGCCGCCGAGGAGTATCTCCGCGGCATCATCGCCGCCGGTGTCGACGCCGCGATCGTGCAGGATGTCGGCATCTGCCGGCTGATCCGGCGCCTGTCGCCCGATTTCCCGATCCACGCCAGCACGCAGATGACCGTGACCAGCGCGGCCGGCGTGGGGTTCGCGAAGGACCTCGGCTGCGACCTCGTCGTGCTCGCCCGCGAGAACTCGATCAAGGACATCGCGGCGATCCGGCTCGCCGGTGAAGGGGAAAGTGATCCGTCGTCAGTAGGCCGGTCGGATCCGCCTCCACTGGACACCGGCCCACTGATCACCGGTCACTCTCCCTTGCCCCTCGAGGTCTTCGTCCACGGCGCGCTCTGCGTCGCCTATTCCGGCCAGTGCCTCACCAGCGAATCGCTCGGCGGACGCAGCGCGAACCGCGGCGAATGCGCCCAGGCCTGCCGCATGCCGTACGACCTCATCTCCGACGGCCAGCAGGTCCCTCTCGGCGACAAACGTTACCTGCTCAGCCCGCAGGACCTCGCCGGCCTCGAGGTGTTGCCGGACCTCGTGAAGGCCGGGGTCTCGTCGCTCAAGATCGAGGGCCGTCTCAAGGCGCCCGAGTACGTCGCCAGCATCACGCGGGTGTACCGGAAGGCGTTGGATGAACTGGGAGGCCGGAAGCCGGATCCCGCAGGAGACGCCACCCGGTCGGCCGATCCGGGTTCGAGATACGCGTTGGAGATGGCCTTCTCCCGAGGGCTGTACCCCGGCTGGTTCCGCGGGATCAACAACCAGGAGCTGGCCCACGCGCGCTTCGGCAAAAAGCGCGGCGTTTACCTCGGCAAGGTTGCCGGGGTCGATCGCGACCGGGTGCTCGTCCAGCTCGAAGGCCCGCTGAAACCCGGTGACGGAATCGTCTTCGACGCCGGTCGGCCGGATGAGAAGGAGGAAGGAGGCAGGGTCTATGAAGTGCTGGACGCGGGACGAGGAGCGCGGGACGAGGGACGGGTAGCGCTGACCTTCGGGCCGGACGCGGTGGATTTCAGCCGCGTCCAGCCGGGACAACTGATCTGGAAGACGAACGATCCGGCTCTGGACCGCGAGGTGCGCAAGACCTTCGAGGGCGACGCGCTGCGGTTCACCCGGCCGGTCACGGCCGAGGTCCACGGCCATGTCGGCGCGCCGCTCACGATGGTCCTCCGCGACGGCGAGGGCCATGTCGTACAGGTCGCTTCCGCGGTGCCGTTGGCCAAGGCGGAGAAACGCCCGCTCACCGACGTTTCGTTGCGTGACCAACTCGGCCGGCTCGGCGGCACTCCGTTCCATCTCGCCGGACTGGGCAACCATCTCGAAGGCGATGTCATCCTTCCCGTCAGCGAGCTCAACCGCGTCCGCCGCGACGCGGCCGCGCAGCTCGACGCGCTGCGGGCCGAGCCGAAGCGCTGGACGATCACGGCCCCGGGGTCCGGCGCCACGGCAGCGGTCGCGGGCCTCGACACCGGCGCATCGGAGGCCCCGCGGCCGGCGCAGGAGCCGACGCTCATCGTCCTGGTCCGCGACCTTGCGCAACTCGATGCGGCGCTGACCTGCGGCGTCGAGACGATCTATTGCGAGTTCGAGGACCCGAAGAGATACCGCGAAGCCGTGACGACCTTCCACACGGCGCGCAGCTGTGGTCTGGCGCGTCCGTCCGATGGACGTCCGGCGCCGTCGATCTGGGTCGCGCCGCCGCGGATCACCAAGCCGGGAGAGGAATGGATCCTCAAGCAGGTGCGTTCGTGCGGAGCCGACGGCTACCTCGTCCGCAACGCCGACCACCTGAGATACTTCGCGGACTGCCGACGCATCGGCGACTTCTCGCTCAACGTGGCGAACGGCCTGACCGCCGAGCACTTCATGCGCCGGTACGGCTTGGAGCACCTCACCGCGAGCTACGACCTGAACGCGGCGCAGCTCGAGGCGTTGCTGGCTTCGGCGCCGCCGGATTGGTTCGAGGTCACGATCCACCAGCACATGCCCATGTTCCATATGGAGCACTGCGTGTTCTGCGCATTTCTCTCGAAGGGCAAGGACTTCACCGACTGCGGACGGCCTTGCGACAAGCACGAGGTGAAGCTCCGCGACCGCGTGGGCACGGAGCACCCGCTCAAGGCCGACGCCGGCTGCCGCAACACCGTCTTCAACGCCCGGGCGCAGACCGGAGCGGAATCGGTGGACCGCCTGCTCGCGCTGGGGCTGCGGAAGTTCCGGATCGAGTTCGTGGGCGAGAAGCCCGACGAGGTGGCGACGACCATCGCCCGCTACCGCGCGCTGCTACGTGGCGAGGTCACCGGCACGCAGCTCTGGAAGGAGCTGAAGCTGCACAGCCAGCTCGGCGTGACCCGCGGCCAGATGGAGCAGAGCGGAGCGCGGAAGGTGTTCCCGAAGGCGCCGACGGCTTGATCCGATGGGGTCGAGGTCGTCCGGAGGGCAGGACGCGCGGTCGGTTAGCTGCGCGGCACCGTCCCGGTCGTAGAGGCCCGCGGGCCGGCTAGCCCTCGAGCATCGACCTGGCCTTGTCGGTGATGCGCGCCACCGCGGGGTGGACGATGCGTCGTTCTGCGGTGATGGCGTGGAACTCCAGGCGGCAATCGTCGGCCCGGCCGATCATCCGGAAGTGGTAGTGGGCCATCGCGTCCTTCGCGACGAGGCTCGGCACGGCGATGAACCCACGGCCTTCGGAGGCCATGATCTTCATGAGCGCGAGGTCCTCGAACTCCGCCACGACCCGGGGGCGCACGTCCTTCGCGCGGAACCAGGTCTCCAGCGACCGGCGCAGCGCGGTGTTCTCCGTGGGCAGCAGCGCGGGCGCGTCCTGCAAGGAGGCGGGGAACCGGCGCTTCAGCTTGGCCGCGAGCTTCTCCTCGGCGAGGAAGGTCGTGCCGGTCTCCCCGAGCGGATGGTTGAAGACCCGGAAGTTGGTGTTGCTCGCCGGCGGCTCGTCCGCGAGCACGATGTCGAGCCGGTGCGCGGCGAGCTGGGCGAGCAGGTCCTCCATCTTGCCTTCCCGGCAGATGGCGTGGACCTCCTGGGGCAAGGCGAAGACGGGCTTGAGGATCTCGTTGGTGACCAGCTTCGGGAACGAGTCGGCGACGCCGACGTAGAGCCGCAGCGTCCTCGCCCCCGGCCGTTGTCCCACCGCGTTCATCATCTCGGCGCCGAGCGCGAAGATCTCGTCCGCGTAGCCGAAGACGACGTGGCCGGCGTCGGTGAGCACGTTGTTCCGGCCGGCCCGGCGGAACAGCTTCTCGCCGAAGGCGGCCTCGAGCTCGCGGATCTGGCCCGAGATGGACGGCTGCGAGACGCGCAGCTTGGCGGCGGCCCTCGCGAGGCTCCCCTCCTTGGCGGTCGTCCAGAAATAGCGCAGGTGGTGGTAGTTCAGCCATTCCATGTCGGTCCGATGATGCTTCGGGAAAAGCTAAGCGTCCATTCGGAAAGGCGTATTGGTGGCGCCGGGATGGGTGCTCCAGCTTGTCCACGTCGAAGGTCGGTGCCGGACAAGCAGGTCCGCGCATCTGGTCGACCCGGCGGCAGAAACCGAAAGGACGAGACACCGATATGAAGCTATCCGTGCAACACCGAGACATCCGTTCCACCGATCCGGTGGACACCCTCATCGAGGAGCACATCCTCGCCCTGCAGCCCCGGTTGCAGATCGACGAGGCCGTCGTCCGGCTCGAACACCGGGCTGGATCGAGCCCGGCCTTCCACATCTCGGTGCATCTTGTCACGCCGGGCCCCGATGTCTTCGCGGAATCCGACGACCACACCGTGCGGGCCGCCGTCGAGAAGGTGATGAAGCAGGTCCGCGACAAGATCACGGACCGCCATGCCAAGCGGGCGAGGAAGCTGAAGAGCAACCATTCCTCACCGGCCCCCGGTGTCCGCGGCAAGCGCGCGTCCTGAAACCCTTGGCCCAAGGCCACGGCGGGTCCGAACCCCTCCGCGGCCCCGGCCCCACGCCATGGACCCCAGAACCGGCATGCACATGATCGGCTACGGCCTGTTCCTCTTCGCCATGGGAGGCGCCGGCTACCTATCGAACCCGGAGAAGGCCGCCACCGCCCTGATGTCGGGCGGCGCGTTCGGCTCGCTTTCCGTCGTGTGCGGTTGGCTGATGGTGCGCGGGCTCCGGTGGGCCCGATGGGCCGCCTCCGGTATGACGGCGCTCCTTTTCGTGGTGTTCGCGTGGCGGGCGAGCGTGAGCTGGACCGCGGTGGCGTTCGGGGCGTCCGAGAAGCTCGCGGCAGCGTCCATCATCACCCTCATGGGGGTCGCGTCGGTCGCCATGCTGGTCTCTTTGCTGCCCGGAGCGGGCGGACCTCGCCGCCCCGGCGACGGACGGAATCCCTGATCACTTTCCAAACAACATGACTGAATCAATCTGGCTCTGGGTCGGCTTCAACGTATTCGTCCTGGCGATGCTCGCCTTGGACCTCGGCGTGTTCCATCGCAAGACGCACGTCGTCTCCTTCAAGGAATCGATCGCCTGGACGGTCGTGTGGGTGACTTTGGCGATGATCTTCAACCTCGGGGTCGCCCACTTCATGGGCAACGAGAAGGGGCTGGAGTTCTTCACCGGGTACGTCATCGAGAAATCGCTGAGCGTGGACAACGTGTTCGTCTTCGCGCTGCTCTTCTCGTATTTCGCCGTGCCGGCGCTGTACCAGCACAAGGTTCTGTTCTGGGGCATCCTCGGGGCGCTGGTCATGAGGGCGGTCATGATCGTGCTCGGTGCCGCGTTGATCACGAAGTTCTCGTGGATCATCTACGTGTTCGGCGGGTTCCTCATCCTCACGGGCATCAAGATGATCGTGAAGCGCGAGGAGGAGATCCATCCCGAGCGCAACCCGGTGGTGCGCTGGTTCAAGCGGCTCATGCCGGTGACGCCGGATTACCGCGGGGACAAGTTCTTCGTGCGCGAGGACGGCGTCCGCAAGGCCACCCCCCTGTTCGTCGTCCTGTTGCTGGTGGAGATCTCGGATGTGATCTTCGCGGTGGACTCGATCCCGGCCATCTTCGCGGTCACGAAGGACCCGTTCATCGTGTACACCTCGAACGTCTTCGCGATCCTCGGACTGCGCTCGCTGTACTTCGCGTTGGCCGGCGTGATGGACAAGTTCCACTACCTGAAGATCGGGCTCGGCGTGGTGCTCACCTTCGTCGGCGTCAAGATGGTCCTCGCCCACACCGCGTGGAAGATCGACACCCATGTCTCGCTCGGCGTCATCGTGTTGGTCTTGGCGACATCCTTGGTGATGTCGTTGCTGCGGCCGAAGGCCGTCGCCACGTCCACCGCTCCGTCCGGACCCGCGACGCGGTCATGACACAGGTCGCGAAATCGATCACCGGCTCGGGGCCGTTCCGGGTCCTCGTCATCGGGACGATCGTGTTCTCCGGCGTGCTCGCCGGATTGGAGACGGACGCGGGGCTGCTGGCCCGGCACCGTGCCCTGTTCACCGCGCTCGACGCGGCGGTTCTGGGCATCTTCGTGGCGGAGCTGGCGCTCAAGCTCATCGGGCATGGCCGGCGTCCTGCCGACCACTTCCGCGACGGTTGGAACGTGTTCGACGCCCTGATCGTCGTCCTTTGCCTCGTGCCGTCGGTCGGACCGTTCGCGGCGGTGCTGCGGACGGTCCGGGTGTTGCGGGTGCTGCGGTTGGTCACCGCGTTGCCCAAGCTCCAGCTGCTGGTCGGCGCCCTCATCAAGAGCCTCTCCGCCATGGGCTACGTCAGCCTGCTGCTGGGCCTGCTGTTCTACATCTACGCGGTGGCGGGGGTGCATCTCTTCGGGAAAGCGGGGCAGGCCGACTTCGCCACCTTGCCCGCGGCGCTGTTCACCCTGTTCCGCACCGTGACGCTGGACAACTGGGGCGAGTTCTTCACCGGCGCCTTGGTCCATTCGCCGGGTATCGTCGTGTCGGTCTACTTCGTCACCTTCATCGTGTTCGGCACGATGATCATCCTGAACCTGTTCATCGGAGTGATCACCAACAGCATGACCGAGGCGCATAGCGAACAAGCCGAGCGGTTGCGGGCGGGATCGGCGAAGCCTTCCGGCCCCGGGGACGAGGCCGCCCGCATCGATGCCGTGGACCACCAGGTCGCGGCCCTGCAGACGGCTTTGGACACCCTCCGCGAGCAACTCCGGGATCTGCGCCGCTCATCCGCATGAAGACCCCCGTCGAGATCCCCGCCCCGATCCCGGTGGAGGGAGAAACCATCCCGCCGGCGGCGGTTCCTCGCCCGGACCCGTTGAAGCGCACCCTTTCCGGCCAGCTTGCCAGGTTGGCGGCGCGGTTCTCGGACCGCCCCGTCCGGCTCGGTGAACTGACCGATGTGCTCCAACTGCGCGGCCACAACGCCGTGTTGTTGTTCTTGGCGTTCCCGTTCATCACCCCGGTCCCGTTGCCGGGGCTGTCGACGCTGTTCGGTTCGTTGATCGCGTTGCTCGGCCTGCGCATGGCGTTGGCCCAAAAGCCTTGGTTGCCGGCACGGGTGGAGGCGCGGGTGCTGCCTGCCCGGTTCCTTCCGAAGATCCTTTTGGCGTCGAGCCGGATTCTGTGCCGGATCGAGAAGCTGCTGCGGCCCCGTCTCTTCTACCCCGAGTTCCCGGCCGTGTTCCAACGGGTCAGCGGGGCCGTCATCTTGGTCTGCGGCGCGCTCCTTCTCCTGCCGCTGCCGGTGCCGTTCAGCAACGCCTTCCCGGCCGTCACCATCGTCCTGCTCGCGGCCGCGGGTTTGGAGCGGGACGGAGCGGTCTTCCTCGCGGGCTGCTTCGCGTTCGCGCTTTGCCTCGGCTTCTTCGGCGCGCTGATCTTGGGAGGCTCCGAGATCTGGCAGCGGTTCCCTTTCTGACCTGACAGATCCTATGAAAAAGCGCATCTCGCTCACGCTGCTGGTCGCGGCGTTCTACCTTCTCCACCAAGACTTCTGGAACTGGGAGAAGATCCATCCGCTCGTGCTCGGCTTCCTGCCGGTCGGGCTGGCCTACCATGTCGGGTACTCCTTGCTGGCCGCGGCGTTGATGGCGGTGATGGTGCGGTTCGCGTGGCCGGAAGACCTGGATCCGGTCGAGGCGCCGCCGGCCGGACCGGGCCGGTCCAAGGAGGACCCGACGTGATCCCCGCCTTCGTCGTCCTGGTCTATCTCGCGATCGTGCTCTACCTGGGCATCTTCGCGTTCCGCAAAGGGTCGTCGTCCAAGGAGGACTACTTCGTCGCCGGCCGTTCGCTCGGTCCCTACGTGTTCCTGCTCGCGTTGTTCGGGACGAACATGACGGCCTTCGCGATCCTCGGCAGCTCCGGGCTCGCCTACCAGCGTGGCATCGGCGTGTACGGTCTCATGGCGTCCGCGTCGGGTTTGATCATCCCGCTCTGCCTGTTCTTCATCGGCACGCGCCTGTGGGGGCTCGGGAAGAAGTTCGGGCACATCACCCAGGTGCAATACTTCCGCGACCGTTGGGAATGTTCCCATATCGGCACCGTCATCTTCTTGCTCACCTCGCTGATGCTCGTGCCCTACATCATCATCGGGATCATGGGCGGCGGACACACCCTGGAGGCGTTGACCACGGTGATGGGGCCGGACGGCAAACCGCTGCTGGATGAGGTCATGCGCGACGGCAAGCTGGTCTCCGAGACCCGGCATTGGGTCAGCTACGAGGTCGGCGGCGCGATCGTCGCGATCGTGGTGATGAGCTACGTGTTCTTCGGCGGCATGCGCGGAACGGCCTGGGTGAACACCTTCCAGACGGTGCTGTTCCTCGGTTTCGGGGCGGTCGCCTTCGCCTTGATCTCGAGGAACCTCGGAGGTTTCGACCGCATCATGGCCGAGATGGCCGCGGACCCGAAGACCGCTCCGCTGCTGACCCGCCAACGCATCCCGATGGCCGAGTTCTTCAGCTACACGCTCATCCCGCTCTCGGCCATCATGTTCCCCCATATCGCGATCATGTGCATGACCGCGGAGAAGGTGGCCTCTTTCAAGAAGACGGTGATCTTCTACCCGATCTGCATCGCGCTGATATGGCTCCCGTGCGTCGTGCTGGGCGTGGTCGCGGCGCATCAGTTCCCCGGTCTCAAGGTCGGCGAATCGGACGACGTCATCCTGCGCCTGCTCACGTCGAACACCGACGCGTTGCTGGCCGGCGTGCTCGGCGCGGCCATCATGGCGTGCGTGATGGCATCGGATTCCCAGATCCTCGCCCTCGCCACGATGTTCTCCCAGGACGTCTTCGGGTTCTACGGGGGCACCCGACGTTTCGGCGACAAGGCGCAGGTCTGGACGGGCCGGGCCTTCGTGGTCTTGGTCACCACCTTCGCCTATCTGGTCGGCCTGCGTCTCGAGGACAAGGCCGGCATCTTCGAGCTGGCCATCCGCTTCGCGTTCTCCGGCTTCGCGGCGCTCGCGCCGGTGATGCTGGCCGCGCTTTTCTGGAAACGGAGCACCCGGTGGGGCGCGCTCGCTTCGACGCTGTGGGTCGCGTTGTCGATGGCCGTCCTCTGGTGGCTCCACGATTCCACCTCCGGGATCGCGCCCAAGCCCGGCCAACCGAATGCCGTGATCTTCCCGGCGCTCGGCGCGTGGTTGCTCCGGAGCCCGGGCGGCGTGCTGGTCCACGGGTTCCTGCCCGTGCTGCCGATGGTGCTCGGTTCGGCGTTCTGGATGGCCGTCGGATCCTGGCTCAGCCGTCCTCCGAGCACGGCGACCCTGGAGAGATATTTTCCGGACCGGGAGCCTTCGACGAAGTCGGCGGGCTCCGGCCGACCGGTGTCCGCCGACAGCTGAACGGAAACATGGACCCAGAACTCAGGAAAGAGATCCGCTCCCTCACGACCCGCTTCGGCGCGGTCATCCGCGAACAGGCGGGAGAAGTCGTGTACGCGAAGATCGAGGAGCTGCGGCGACTCTCGAAGGACCTCCGGCGGGACCGGGGCGGCGAGGCCTCCGGCGCGTTGTCGGGCGCGACCGCGTCGTTGTCCGTCGAGGACGCCCACCAGGTGGCACATGCTTTCAGCCTTTTCTTCCAGTTGGCCAACCTCTGCGAGGAGCGCGCGCGGATACGGCATCTCCAGGCGACGCCCCACGCGGCCCAGTCGTCGGCGTGGCTGTTCCGGGAACTGAAGAAGGCGGACGTGCCCGCGGCCCGTGTCCAGGCGTGTCTCGACCTGTTGCAGGTCCAGCCGGTGCTCACCGCCCATCCGACGGAGGCCCGGCGCCGTTCCGCCTTGGACCACCTGATCCGCCTGGGCTCCAACATGGATGCGCCGGACGAGATCCTGGAGGCGCTCTGGCTGACCGAGGAGGTCCGCGAACGCCGGGTGGGCCCGATCGACGAGGCGGAGAACGCTCTGTTCTTCTTCGAGCGGACCATCTTCAAGGCGACCGCCGATTTCTACGCCGCCTTCGACGCCGAGCTGCAGGCGGCCTACCCCGGCCTCCGGCGTGTGCGGGCTTTCCTCACGTTCGCGAGCTGGGTCGGCGGCGATCGCGACGGGCATCCGTTCGTCACGCCGGAGACGAGCCTCGCGGTCGCGGAGCTGAACCACGGTGCGGTGGTCGCGTTCTATCGCGGCGAATGCGACCACCTCATCCGGGAGCTGACCCACTCGACCGAGCAGCTACCGGTGCCGGACAAGGAGGTTTCCCCGGCCCGACGGGACCCGTTCCAACCCTATGAAGGGTTCCGACGTCGCCTGCGCCGGGTCCGCGACCGCCTGGGAGGCCGGTACCGTTCCGCGGCGGAGTTCGTGGATGACCTGGCCGCGATCCGCCGGGACCTGGAGCAGGTGGGCGCGCGGCGCGCGGCGAAGGGGCGGATCTCGCGGCTGATCACCCAGGCGCAGGTCTTCGGGTTCCATCTGGCAGGTCTGGATTTCCGCGACCACAGCTCGAAGCTCGGGTCGGCGCCGGAAGAGATCGCCGCCGAGCTGCAGACGATACGCCACCTGCAGTCCGAGCATGGAGGCGTCGCGGCGGACCGCTTCATCCTCAGCATGACGCGGAGCGCGGACGATCTCCTCACGCTGATGAAGGCGGCGAAGAAGGCGCGTCTCGACCGCGTGGACATCGTGCCCCTGTTCGAGACCATCGAGGACCTCGAGAACGCGCCGCGCATCCTCGGCGAGCTCTGGGAAGACACGGACTACCGCCTTCATCTCGGACGCCGCGGGGGGGTCCAGGAGGTCATGCTCGGCTACTCCGACTCCAACAAGGACGGCGGTTATCTCGCGGCGAACTGGTCGCTCTACCAGGCGCAGAAGACCATGGCCGCGCTCGCGGACCGGTCCGGCGTACAGCTCCGCTTCTTCCACGGGAAAGGCGGCAGCATCGATCGCGGCGGCGGCGCGAGCTACCGCGCGTTGAGGGCGCAGCCCGACGCCGCCCACAACTGCCACATCCGGATCACCGAGCAGGGCGAGGTCATCTCCCTGAAGTACGCCAACCCGGCGATCGCCCGGAGGAACCTGGAGCAGCTCACCTCGGCCGTCATCGCCGCCAACTGCCTTCCCGGGCCCGGTCTCCGGTCCGGAGACCTGCCGAGGTGGGAGGCGGCGATGCAGGTCTTGGCACGCTCTTCGTCCGAGGCCTATCGCCAGCTGGTGTCCGGGACCCCCGAGTTCGCGGACTACTTCTGGGAAGCGACGCCCATCGACCTGATCGAGCACCTGCGCATCGGGTCCCGCCCGGCGAGACGCCAGCAGACCCGCGACATCCGCCAGCTGCGCGCGATCCCGTGGGTGCTCTCGTGGACGCAGTCGCGCCATCTGCTCTCCGCTTGGTACGGGAT
The DNA here is from genome assembly GCA_031384285.1 of Verrucomicrobiota bacterium. Lineage (GTDB taxonomy): Bacteria > Verrucomicrobiota > Verrucomicrobiia > Limisphaerales > UBA9464 > CAIVQB01. Next base: position 1,996 of record JANNAJ010000462.1, on the reverse strand, counting down.
CGGCCAGGGCCTCGACGGTTTCGTGCGGACGGATCCGGAAGGGCTCGGTCTCCTCCGCGAGATGTACCAGCGGTGGCCGTTCTTCACCTCCCTGATCGACAACGCCGCGATGTCGTTGGCGAAGTCCGACCTGGGCATCGCCCGCAGGTACGCGGCGCTGGTCCGGTCGGACGCGGTCCGGGAGAAGGTGTTCGGGTTGATCGAGGACGGGCACAAGACCTCGGTCCATATGGTGCTGGCTGTCTGCCAGCGGACCCGGCTGCTCTCGAACCACCCGGTGCTCGAGGAGTCCATCCGCCTCCGCAACCCGTACATCGACCCGCTCCATCTTCTCCAGGTCAGGTTCTTGGAACGATGGCGGGACACCCCGGAGAGCCGGCGGACGGAGAAGCACCGCCGGCTGCTCGCCTTGACCGTCAACGGCATCGCCTTCGGCATGAAGAGCACCGGATGATCAGGTCTTGGTCCTCGATCCGCGGATGCGCGGTATCTCGGCGATGGCTTTGAGCCGATGACGGAACGAGCGGACGACCTCCTCGATCCAAGGATTCCCGAACCTGCGGCGGAGCGTGATGGCGTAGAACTTTTCCGTCAGGCCGGGCACGAGATGGATGGAACGAAGCAGTCTGGAGTTCAGTTCGCGCTCCAGGACGATGGCCGAGACCAGGGCGAGGCCGTGTCCAGACAGAGCCAGCAGACGGAGCAAGGCCATGTCGTCCACCTCCGCCACGATGTCGGGTTCGATGTCCGCCTCCGCTAGCAGCAGGTCGAAATCCGCCCGGACGTGGCTCTGTCGGCTGGGCAGGAACAACGGGACATCGCGCAGCCAGTCCGGAAAACTCCGACGTGAGCCGTCCACCTTCATCCGACCGGCCAGGAACACGGGCATCTCGCCCAGCAGATGATTGAACACGTTGCCCTCTTGATCCGTGCGCAAGGGGATGTTGGAAAGCACCAGGTCCAGTGAGTGCTGCTGCAGCTTCTCGAACAGGTTGTTCAGTTGGTCGGCGACGACCACAACCCTGGTTTGATGGCCCGCGAGCAGGGGTTCGATGAAGTCATACTGCAGGTTCTTGGACAACGGTCCGACCGCCCCGATGCGTAGCAGCGGTTTCTGCTGGCGCTGGCGCTGGCGGAAGCGGTCCAGCAGTTCCCCGCCGGTCTGGAAGATGATCTCGGCGTGCTCCAACGCGATCCGTCCGCCCTCGGTCAGATGGAGTTGTCGACCGCGGCGGTCGAAGAGGGGTTGGCCGAGCCACTGCTCCAGTTCGCGCAGCTGCTGGCTCAACGTGGACGGCGAGATGCTCAGGTCACGGGCCGCCTGGGTGAGGCTGCGCCGCCGGGCGATCACCCAGAAATGCCGCAGGTGATGGTAGTTCAGCCATTCAAGCGATTCTTTCCCGTCCGACACATCGTTCAGCATTACCGAACGATAACGATGGAACAATCTAGTTCTTCTAACGGTGATGCCTCGCCAACATATCTCGGTCGAACGTCCGGGCACGAGGCGGCCGGGACACATGATCAATAGGACACCGAAACTGACGATGAAACGAACCCGATCGAGATCCCTTCTGTTGACCGCGTTGCTGGCGACCCTGTGGGGCGCCGGTGCCGGATGCCAGAGCACCCGGCACCGCTTCGCCGAGACCCAGACCCGGGCCGCGCAGGTCGACTCGACGCCCGCCGATGCGCTGGTGCGTCTCAAGGCCGGCAACGATCGCTTCGTGGCGGGCCGCCCGGTCTCACGGGATCTCGCCGCGCAGCGCCGGGCCACCGCCGCAGGCCAGTATCCGTTCGCCGTGGTGTTGAGTTGTCTCGACTCGCGCACCTCGACGGAACTGGTCTTCGATCAGGGCATCGGCGATGTGTTCAACGCCCGCGTCGCGGGCAACGTCCTCAACGATGACATCCTCGGTAGCATGGAGTTCGCCTGCAAGGCGGCGGGCGCGAAGCTCATCGCCGTGGTCGGCCACTCGAAGTGCGGCGCGGTGAA
>JANNAJ010000459.1:0-3133 GCA_031384285.1 Verrucomicrobiota bacterium | reverse complement strand
CGTCCCACGCGTCGAAGAGGAACAGCACCTCGAACTTCCGGTCGCGGAAGACCTCGTGGTACGGGCTGCTCTCGGCGGCCTCGCGGTTCGGCGCCATGAGGCAATAGATCTCGGTCTGCTCGGCCGGCATGCGCTTCACGTATTCGGCGAGCGAGGTGAGCTTGCCTTTCTCCACCGCCGACGATTCATAGCGAACCAGTTTCCCGAGCGCTTCCTTGTGGGTGAAGTCGGTGACGATGCCTTCCTTCAGGAAGCGCTGGTACGCGGTGTAGAACTTCTCGTAGGCAGCGGGGTCCTTCTCGGCGGTCTCGTCGAGGAACTTGAGGAACCGGCTGGTCAGGACCTTGTTGAGGCGCTGGAGCAGCGAGGTGTCCTGCATGGTCTCGCGGGAGATGTTCAGCGGGAGGTCCTCGCTGTCGACCACGCCCTTGAGGAAGCGGAGCCACTCGGGGAAGAGCCCCTTGGCCTTGGCCTGGATCAGGACCTTGCGGCAGTAGAGGTTCACCTCCTGTTCCACGCGGCCCATGCCCATGGTCTCGAGGTTGTGCTGCGGGACGAACAGGAGCGCCTGGATGGCGATCGGCGCGTCCGCGGTGAAATGGAGGCGGAGCAGGGGCTTCTCGTGGTCGTGACCGATGAACTGGTAGAACTCGTCGTACTCCTCGTCCTTGATCTCGTTCTTCCCGCGGGCCCAGAGCGCCTGGACGGTGTTGACCTTGGATCCGTTCAGCTCGATGGGGAACGGCACGAAGCTCGAGTAGCGCTTGATCACCCGTTCGATCGTCCCGGCCTGGGCGAAGTCCTTCGACTCGTCCTTCAGCTCCAGCGTGATCTTGGTGCCGCGCGGCAGCTCGCCTTCCGCCGGCGTGATCTCGTAGCCGCCGGTGCCTTCGCTGATCCAGCGCCAACCGCTCTCGCCCGCGGACCACGACCGGCTCTCCACGGTGACGCGTTTGGCCGCCATGAAGGCCGCGTAGAACCCGACGCCGAACTGGCCGATCAGCCCTACGTCCGGTTTCTTGTCGGCCGCGATCTGCTTGAGGAATGCCTTGGTGCCGGAGTGCGCGATCGTGCCCAGGTTCTTCACCATCTCGTCGTGCGTCATGCCGATGCCGGTGTCGGTGAACGTCAGCGTCCCGGCGGCCTCGTCGGACGAGAGCGCGATGGCGGCGGGGATGTCCGGCTGGAGGATGGCCGCGCCCGAGGCCTGGGTGAACCGCAGCTTCTCGCAGGCATCCGCGGCATTGGAGACGAGCTCCCGGACGAAGATCTCTTTGTCGGTGTAGAGGGAGTGGATGACGATGTCCAACAGCTGCTGGATCTCGGCTTGGAACGTGTGCTTCTCGGTCGCGCTCATAGGTCGGCGTAGGAGTAGGAAACGATCCGGGGTCCGTCAAGGAAGGCATGGCCCGATATGGGCCGGATCCGCTCGCGGGGATCTTGGTGGATTGACCGCGGGGCCTTGGGCACAGTCCGGGCCTTCGAGATCGCCATGCGGACGCTCCACCTCTATCTGTTGCGGCAACTGTCTGCCACCTTGGTGGTCACGGTGGGTGTGTTCACGTTGGTCCTGCTGCTCGGCAACGTGCTGCGCGAGGTGCTCGACCTCATGGCCAGCGGACAGGCGTCGTTCGCGCTCGCGGCGAAGGCGGTCGGCCTGCTCATCCCCTTCGTGCTGGCCTTCTCGCTGCCCATAGGGCTGCTCACGGCGTCCCTGCTCGTGTTCGGTCGTTTCAGCGCCGACCAAGAGCTCACGGCGGTGCGCGCGGGCGGGATCAGCTTGGTCACCTTGGTGTTGCCCGTGGTGGTGCTGTCGGTGCTGCTCTGCGGGGTCTGTGCCGTGGTGAACATGCAGGTCGCCCCGGCCTCGCGCGTCGCGTTCAAGGCGCTCCGGGATTCCGTGATCCGCGACCCCAAGGCGCAGTTCATCCCCGAGGGGCGCTACGTGTCGTTGGGCGCGGACCTGACCCTCTTCGCCCACGAGGTCCGCGGCCGCGAGCTGCGGGACGTGCTCATCAGCGGGACGACCAACCTCGTGAAGGGCGGCGTGACCAACCGGGTGCCGAGCCTGGAGGTCTGGGCCGCGACCGCGGAGCTCGTCCTCAGCAATGCGTTCCCCTCGATGCTCGTGCTGCGCAAGGTGCAGGGGCTCTACCTCACAGGCGATGACCTGCAACCGTTCTACTCGGAGGAGATCCCGTACGCGCTACCTCCCCAACGGGCTTCCGGGCAGGGCCTCAAGCTGAACGAGATGACCTTCTCGCAACTGCGCGCCGAACGGCGTCTGCGGGCGTCCCAAGGCGTCAACCTCACGCCGGTCGACGTGCAGCTGCACCGGCAGCTGGCGTTCTCGTTCGCCTGCGTCAGCTTCACCTTGGTGGGCATCCCGCTCGGCATCCGCGCCCATCGCCGCGAGACCAACATCGGCATCGCGGTCGCGCTGCTGCTGCTCACGGTCTACTACAGCTTCGTGATCCTCGGCCAAGCGCTCGAAGCCCGCCCGGACCTCCATCCGGAGCTGATGTTCTGGATCCCCAACTTCCTGTTCCAAGGCATCGGCGGGGCGTTGTTGTGGCGGGCGGACCGCGGGGTCTAGGCGGACGTCGTCGTTACGCCCAAGGCCTTGCTGATCCGACGCAGCGTGGCCGGAGAACGGCGGACCGAAAGGGCACACTCCCGTACCCGCAGCACGCGCCATCCCCGCTGCCGCAGCGCCCGCGTCTGGAATATGTCGCGCTCGCGGTTGCGGTCGACCTTGGTCCGCCAGAAGGCGCTCTGCGTCTTCGGGCTACGGTAGCAGCTCGGACAGCCGTGCCAGAAGCAGCCGTCCACGAACACCGCGAGCTTGGTGGCCGGGAACACGAAATCCGGCCGCACCTTCGGCAGGAACCGGGTGCCGTCGCTGGCGATCGCGGTGCCGGGACGCAGGCCCTTCAGCAAGATCGTGAGATGCCGTCGCCAGCCGGTGAGCCGGGCCGCCCGCAGCATCCGCGCGAACGACAGCTCGGTCCGTTCGTTGCCCCGGGCGCGGATGCGCGACATCGCCGCCGATCGTTCGGCTTTGGTGAGGACGTCCACGTCAGGCTTCCGCGACGGAGCGCGCCAGCGACAGGCCGAGCCGCGTGATGATCTC
>JANNAJ010000307.1:0-4279 GCA_031384285.1 Verrucomicrobiota bacterium | reverse complement strand
CGGTGTCCACGGCCACCGCTCCGGACGGCACCAACGCCGCCTTCAACCTCGACGGCAACTCGTCCTACCCGAACGACGCCGGCAACGGATCGATCGTGCTCCAGGTCGTCTTCTCCAACATGGCGTTGGAGGATGCCCGCGAGATCAACCGCCGCATCGACGGCGAGAACGCCATCCTCGGCGAATCCAGCACCGGGACCGACACGCTGGGAGCCGTGAAATACGTCTACTCGGGCGGTGTCCAGACCGGCTCCGTGTACGTCTATCTCGCGCACAAGTAACGTCCGCCGATTTCTTTGCCTCCGAACAGCGGTCCGCGGGTGCCACACACACACGCGGGACGTTGTCCCGACAGCGGTCCCCACACCACCGCCGCTCCATGGGACAGACCCTACAAGAACGCATCCTCGCCGCCGGGCTGATCACCGAGACCCAGTTCGAGCTGGCCGTCTGCGAACAGAAACGTCGCGGCGTCCCGCTCAACCGGATCCTCGTGGACCTCGGCCTCGTCGCCCCGGAGAAGCTCGCCGACTTCACCGCCGAAGAGGCGCACACCAAGCGGGTGGACCTGGTGCGCTGCCCGCCGGACAAGACGGCGGTCATGCTCGTGCCGCTGGAGACGGCGCGCCGCCTCCGCGCGCTGCCCATCGGCCGCCAGAACGGCTCGCTCGTCGTGGCGATGGCCGACCCGTTCGACATCGCGGCCATCGACGCGCTCGGCCAGATCTCCGGCCTCCACATCGACGTCGTCACCGCCACGGAGCGGGACATCCTCAACACCATCGACCAGCTGCACGCCGAGGGGCCGACGATCCAGCAGTCCATCGCGCGGGTCATCGAGGACACCCAGAACGACCAGACGCCGGACCAGCTCCAGTCCGCCCTCAGCGCCGACACGGCCGAGGCCAGCGCGGACGACGCGCCGATCATCCAGCTCGTCAGCCAGGTGCTGACGCGGGCCGTCCACCGGCGGGCGAGCGACGTCCATTTCGAGCCGGAGGAGAAGCTGATGCGCATCCGGACGCGCATCGACGGCGTGCTCCAGCCCGACGTGCTCATCCCCAAGGCGCTGCAATCCGCGGTCACCGCCCGCCTGAAGATCATGGCGGAGATGGACGTCTCGGAGCAGCGCGTCCCGCAGGACGGCCGAGCGGTGCTCACGGTCAACCGCCGCAAGGTCAACTTCCGCGTCTCCAGCCTGCCGACGAACTTCGGCGAGAGCATGGTGCTCCGAATCCTTGATCCGTCGAGCCAGCTGGGCTCGGTGGCGGCGCTCGGGCTCGAACCCTCCGTCGAGGCCCAGCTGCGCGAGGTGATCGACGCGCCGCACGGCGTCGTGATCGTCACCGGCCCGACCGGTTCGGGGAAGACGACGACCCTCTACGCGGTGCTGAACGAGATCAACAAGGTCGACGTGAGCATCTTCACGCTGGAGGACCCGGTGGAGTTCCCGCTGCGCGGGATCCGGCAGACCCAGGTGAAGGAAGAGGTCGGGCTGACCTTCACGAACTCGCTCCGGGCCCTGCTGCGGCAGGACCCCGACATCATCCTGGTCGGCGAGACGCGCGACACGGAGACAGCGACGCTGATGGTCCGCGCGGCGCTCACGGGCCATCTGGTCTTCTCGACGCTCCACACCAACGACGCGGCCGGCGCGCTCCCTCGGCTCATGGACATGGGCGTCGAGCCCTACCTGCTCCCCGGCGCGCTGCTTGCGGTGGTCGCGCAGCGGCTCGTGCGCAAGCTCTGCCCGAAGTGCCGCGTGCCGGTCGCCGACCCGGAGAAGGTCTTCCGCGACACCAAGCTGCCGGTCCCGTCGACCGGCGTGCCCCGGCTCTGGGAACCGAAGGGCTGCCCCGACTGCCTCGAGATCGGCTACCGCGGCCGGATGGCGATCTTCGAGCTGATGCGGCTCGACGAGCGGTTCCACGAACCGATGGTCCGGCGCGCCGGCGGCCCGGAGTTCCACAAGCTCGCCCTCGAGGGCGGCATGAAGACGATGTTCGAGGACGGCCTCCGCCGTTGCGACGAAGGGCTCACCTCGTTGAGCGAGCTGCTGCGCGTCGTGCGCTCCCACTGAACCGACGCCATGCACCCGTTCCATTACAGAGGCATCGATTCCCGCGGCAAGAACGTCTCCGGACGCCTGCTCGCGAACGACGAGCCCAACCTCGAGGAGAAGCTGCGCGGCCAAGGCATCTGGCTGATCGAGGCGAAGCCCGAGGCCGAGGAGCCGAAGAAGGCCCTGCGCGCGTCGCAGCGGCAGGGCGGCGCGGCGGGCGGCGGATCGCGGCGGGAGCTGATCAACTTCTGCACGCTGATGAGCTTCCTCTGCAAGGTGGGCATCCCCGTCGTCCAGGCGGTGGACATCGCCGCGCAGGACACCGACCACGAGGGCTTCCGCAACACGCTGATGGAGATGAGGCGCGACGTGGAGGGCGGCCAGCAGCTCGCGGAGGCGATGGAGCGGCATCCCGGCGTCTTCCAGAAGCAGTTCGTCAACCTCATCCGCGCCGGCGAGCAGAGCGGCTCGATCCCCGAATCCTTCACCGAGCTCAAGCGCTACCTCGAGTGGCAGGAGCAGGTCGCGGCCGACGTGAAGCAGGCGACCATCTACCCGGCCTTCGTGCTGCTGGCGACGGTGCTGTTCGTGCTGCTGTTGTTCACGTTCGTCATCCCCAAGTTCGTGGTGCTGCTCAAATCGGTGAAGGTCGCGCTGCCGCTCCCGACGCGGATCGTCTTCGGTCTCTCCGACTTCGCGAAGGCGACCTGGTGGGGCTGGCTGGCCCTGATCATCGGCGGCCCGGTCATCGTCCACTTCGGCTGCAAGTATTCGCCGGCCTTCAACCGGTTCTTCGACCGCTTCAAGATGCTCCTGCCGGTGATGGGTCCGCTCCTGCACATGATCTACATGTCGCGGCTCGCGCGGAGCCTGGCGGTGCTCTACCGCAACGGCGTCGCCATCCTCAACGCGCTCAAGCTCTGCGAGGGCCTGGTCGGCAGCCCCTTGGTCGCCGAGGCGCTGCAGGACGTCGGCAAACGCGTCGAGGCCGGCGAATCGCTGAGCGAATCGATGCGGCGCCACAAGATCTTCCCCCAGCTGCTGCTCCGGATGGTCGTCATGGGCGAGAAGACCGGCAACCTGGACGCCGCGTTGGACAACGTCGCCGAGTACTACAACCTGCTCATCCCGCGGAAGATCAAGAAGCTCTTCGGCATCATGGAGCCCACCATGATCCTCACCCTCGTCGGCGTCGTGGGCATGGTCGCCTTGGCGGTGTTCATGCCGATCCTGTCCCTCATGGAGAACATCAAATGAAAACGCTCCTTCCCAACCGCGGCACACGGCTCTCCGCCGGGTTCACCATGATCGAGCTGATCGCCGTCCTGGCCGTGATGGCCATCCTGATCAGCTTGGCCGGCAGCTCGGCCTATGTGCGCCTCCGACAGGGCTACCGCGACCAGGAGAAGGCCAACCTCGACTCGCTCGCCGGCGCGCTGACCAACGTCGCCCGTTCGACGCGCTACATCCCGTCGTCCAACACCTGGGGCGCCACCTTGGCGGCACAACTGGTGCTCGCGGAGGTCAAGGTCACCAACAACATCTCGGGCAACAACCGCAGCTTCCTGGTGGACCCGGGCATCAACGTCACGCTGCCCTACACGCAGACGGGCACCGGCATCGGATCGTTCACCACGACCGGCGGCGGCGGCACCGCGCCCGCGAATCTGCGCTTCATCTTCCTGTCCAGCCTCGCCGACCCCATCCCGTCTCTCACCGGCATCACCTTCGCCACCCTCTGGGACACGGCCGACGACGCGCTCCCCACCGGTTGGCCCAGCACGTGGAAGGGCGCGGGCGCGGACCTCAAGATCCGACGCGTGGACCTGCGGACGCTGCTCGTGCGGTTGGTGTTGAGCAACCTCGACGCCAGCAACGCCGCCCAGTGGCAGATCGACGGGGCATCGGGCGTCCTGACCTTGCCGGCCTGCACCCAGAAGGTCGCGTGGTACTTCGACGGCTCGTTCGTGAGCCTCTACGACAGCACGGGCACGTTGTTCGCCCGCGAGGTGCTGCACAGCGACACCAGCTTCGTCTACCAATACAACCAATGGGGCCGGCACCTGACCTCGAACGGCTACGGGCCGACCAGCGATTTCGGCCAGAAGATCGACAACTTCTTAGCCACGGCGGCGGTACCCACCGGCAGCAGCCGGTTCGGCGCGGACCAGCAGGCGGTCGTGGAAGAGATGTTCACCTTCCTCCGGGCGTACGGCC
>JANNAJ010000243.1:0-2589 GCA_031384285.1 Verrucomicrobiota bacterium | reverse complement strand
TCACCACTGGCGAAGTTGGCCTCACGGCGGGCCCTTCGGACAAGTATCTTCGTGTTCACATACCCAAGGCCTAACCAGGCACTGGAGCTAACCGTCTCGGCGGTTCACGCGTTTTTCGCATTCGGACTTTACTTTCCGCCTCGGCGGTCGCTGAGCTTGGGTCGTTAGAAGTGCGCTTTCGTCCCCTAGAAAACGGCGAGAAGTTTGCCGAAGTGCTCGAAGGTGGACGGGGCGGACATGCGCGGGAGAGTGCTGCGGGCGAGAGGCAGGGACGAGCGGCGAGGATGGCCGAAGCAGGTCCGAACGATGGAGGGAGGGTTACAACGGGTTACAAGATGGCTGCTTCTGCTAGCACCCGTACGGCAAGGATACCTGCTCCAGTCGTCATTTTCATGAATCGGAGACGCCATCCGAATTTGAGGCAAAAAGTGTAACCCTAAAGTGTAACCCGGCGGCAAAATCCGGGTTGTCTCGGGAAAACTCAGGCCAAATGGAAATGCCGAAACACTGAGCAAATCCGCAAATTGATGATTCTGGAAAACTGAGGAAAACCCCTGAAAATGCCCGTTTCTGGTTAGGAAACGACTGCTCTATCCATTTGAGCTATCGGGGCTAACCGCGGGGACGAGGAGCAACCTCGGCTCCTTCCGCGGCAGCTACTACGGACTAGGGGAAGGTCCCGGCAAGGAGATTCTCCCTCGTTGACCGGTGGCCGCGCCTCGGGTGCCCCTTCCAAGGGCGGTTCCCGTCCGGGCGCCAGCGACCGGGCGGGTTCTGGCTCGGAGGTCTGGACCGGTTCATCGACAAGCTGCCTGAGCCGGATGCCCTGCCGCGTCCGTCGATTGACTCCGGATATGTGTCACCTCATTGTGTCACCCATGAAGACGGCGAGCATCCGCGAACTCAAGCACGACACCAACACGGTCCTTGCCTGGGTCACGTCGGGCGAACGCGTCGAGATCCAGCGGCGAGGCAAGCCCGTGGCCATGCTGAGCCGCCCGGCCCGCAAGGCGAAGTCCCCGGCTCGGCCCGATTTCGCGGCCCGGCTGAAAGCCATCTACGGCGACAAGGAACTGGCGGTCACCGCGACCGGACTCCTCGCGCAGGAGCGGGGCGACCGATGACCGCCTACGCCGACACCGCCTTCCTGTGCTCCCTGCACGCGCCGGACGCGCACACCGGGCGGGTGGTGGCGTGGCTCCAGCGCCCCCGCGCGCCGCTGCCCTTCACCGGACTGCATCGCTTGGAATTCCGGAACGCGCTCCGTCTGCGCGTCTTCCGGAATGAGATCTCGCCGGATCAACGCGAGCTGGCCATCCAAGCCATGCTCTCGGACATCGCCTCCGACGTGTTCGCCCACGCGGAACCATCTTGGCCCGAGGTGCTGCTCGAAGCCGAACGCCTCAGCGGAGGGCACTCGGAGACCATCGGCACCCGTAGTCTCGACATCCTGCACGTCGCCTCTGCCCTCGTGCTGGGCGCACGGGATTTCCTGACGTTCGACACCCGCCAAGGGACGCTCGCCAAGGCCGCCGGCCTGCGGGTTCCGGCGATCTGAGGACATGGCGGTGATACTCAAAGCCGACAGCCGAGGCCGCTACGCGCTGGGTCGTTCCTAGACCGGCCTGTCCTTGGTGCAGGTCGAACAGCACCCGGATGGGCCGAACTCCGCCCCGGCCGATTGGATCCCGACCGGGCTTGACCGTGGGACCGTCCCACCCTCTGCTTGCGGCATGACTGCGACGCTCAAAAGTGACGAGAAAGGCCGCTACGCCTTGGGTCGTTTCCTGCCCCGAAAACCCGAGGTGCAGGTCGAGAAGCATCCTGACGGCTCGGTGACTCTGCGTCCGGTGAAGCGCCGGATGACCCGGGCGGAGGCCGAAGCATTTGTCCGCAGCCGGGCGGGCACGTGGGATGGACCTATCTCCGGGGCAAACCTACTCAAACTGACGCGCGGGGAATGATCCTCATCGACACTTCGACCGTCGTCGCTTGGCTCGATGAAGACCACCCGGACCATCAATCGTCCGCCGTGGCGGTGATCCAAGCCTTGGAGGAGGACGAAGTTGCCGTGAGCGTGGTCACGCTTGCGGAACTGGCCGCAGGCGGACGGACCCGGGAAGCCATCACCCAAGACCTGCGAGGGATGACAGTCGTGGAAGTGACCGAAGATGACGCTTGGCACGCCGGCCGGGTATTTGCGCGCACACCCCGCAAACAACTCGCTCCGTTGCCCGACTTCTTCATCCGCGCCCAAGCCGCCGAACGAGGCTGGAAGCATCTCACCAACGACCACCGCCGCCTCAGTTGGTGGCCGGAGGTCGAGTTCGTCTTCGGGAACTAAGTTTCTCCACGACCTCCGCACCAGCCGATCGGAGCCTCAACCCGGCTGGCCGGATCCGAGGTCATAGAGCATGTGCCAGATGCGGTCCATCTCGCCGCGCTCCACCACCTGCACCGGGGTCGAGCCGTCGAAGGCCGGTTGCGGCGATCTCAACCAGCGGCCTACCTGCGCCGGTTCCATGACCCGGGCCAACCCATCCAGCAGTCGGTCCATTTCGACCAGCGCCTTCTCCTGCTTCGGCGATG
>JANNAJ010000201.1:0-10059 GCA_031384285.1 Verrucomicrobiota bacterium | reverse complement strand
CACGGAATGGCGCGCGCTGAAGGCCAGCATCGCGTCGATCGCCATCGGGCTGCCGGTGGGCGAACCCGACACCGATTTTTGTCCCGTGATGAGGTCGAACGCGGCCAGCGGCATCGGTTCGAGCACCGCGCCGACGACGTGGAGCCGGCCGGCGGGAGCCAGGGAGCCGAGAAGTCCATGGAGGTCGAGCGGCACGTTGATCGTGGAGATGATCAGGTCGAGGCTGCCCGCGATCTTCTTCAGTGCGTCGGCGTTCTTGGTGTTGTGGACGAAGTGCGCCCCCAGTTTCCGGGCCTCCGCCTCCTTGCTCTCGTTGGTCGTGAAGGCGTGGACCTCGCATCCCCACTTGTTCGCGAACTGCAGCGCCATGTGGCCGAGACCTCCGATGCCGATGACGCCGACCCGTGACGTCGGCAGGATGCCGTGCTCGAAGAGCGGGGCGAAGACCGTGACGCCGCCGCACAGGAGCGGCCCGGCCTTCTCGAGGTCGAGCGCATCCGGCAAAGGACGCACCCATGGCCATTGCGCACGGAGGCGGTCCGCGAAACCGCCATGGCGCCCGACGATCGTGCCCTGGCCCTGCGCGCAAAGATTGTGGTGCCCGGAGAGGCATGGGTGGCACGACAGACAACTGGACGCCGACCAACCGATGCCGACCCGCTGGCCGATCTTGAGCCCCTTGGCGCCTTGGCCGAGGGCCGTGACGAAGCCGACCGCCTCGTGGCCCGGGACAAACGGGAAACCCGTCATCCCCCATTCGTTGTCGAGCATCGACAGGTCGGAATGGCACATGCCGCAATGGGTGACCTTGATCTCGACCTCCTCATGTCCGAGTTCCCCGGGGGCGAAGGAAAAGGGGCGCAAAGGAGCGCCTGCTTCGGTGGCGGCGTAAGCGTTGATGGTGGTCATGGTGTCGGTCCTTTGTCGGCGGTCCGATCAGATCGGTCATCCCGATCGCGCGCCAGCACCATATCTCCCCTCGGTGGATCGCCGGATCGCGCCAGAATGGTGGCTATCGGAGAAGGAGCCGAAGAGAACCTTCAGCTTCCCCGGCCAAACCTGGACGAATCCCGAAGGGATCCAATCCTCCAGCCCAGGGTCGAAGACGGCATCGTCCACGCTGGTTCGTGGATCGAACAATCCATCAACCCCGCTGTCGGCGAGGAGGATCTCGGCATCTATGGTCGTTCTCTCACGCCTTCGACTTCTCCTCCATCTCCTTCCTCATCGCCCCCTCGGCGAAGCCGGCTGCTGCGCGAGTCTCATGGTCGAAGGGTCCAGTCCCAAGTGGAGGTCATGCGGGTTCCTCCACCACTTTGCCGTCCCGCCAGACAATCACCGGGAGCCCGAGCGCGCGGCTCTGGAATCTGACGTTTTGTGCGGCGCGGTGCAGGGCGCGTTCGGCACGCAGCACAAAGGTCGGGGCTTTGGTGGCTTTGCGTCCGTTCGTTTTCATAGGCCGATCGATTTCTGCACCGGTTCGTTAGCATCTGCGCCAGAATCAGATAGATGGTTATTGGCCTAGCTGGAATTTGGACTTGGACGCCGCCGCGACGCAGCCCTACCGCCATCCATTCACGCCTTCGCGTAGACCTCCGCGCCCTTCTCCACGAACTCCTTCGACTTCGCTTCCATGCCTTGCTTGAGCGCCTCTTCCTCGGCGATGCCTTGCTCGGCGGCGTACCGGCGGACGTCCTCGGTGATCTTCATCGAGCAGAAGTGCGGGCCGCACATGGAGCAGAAGTGCGCGGTCTTGGCGCCGTCCTGCGGCAGCGTCTCGTCGTGGAACCCGCGCGCGGTGACGGGGTCGAGGCTGAGGTTGAACTGGTCTTCCCAGCGGAACTCGAAGCGCGCCTTGCTCAACGCGTTGTCGCGGTGTTGCGCGCCGGGATGGCCCTTCGCCCGGTCCGCGGCGTGGGCGGCGATCTTGTAGGTGATCACGCCGTCCTTCACGTCCTTCTTGTCCGGCAGGCCGAGGTGTTCCTTGGGCGTGACGTAGCAGAGCATGGCGCAGCCGTACCAGCCGATCATCGCGGCGCCGATGCCGCTGGTGATGTGGTCGTAGCCGGGCGCGATGTCGGTGGTGAGCGGCCCAAGGGTGTAGAACGGCGCCTCGCCGCACCATTCGAGCTGCTTGGCCATGTTCTCCTCGATCATGTGCATGGGCACGTGGCCGGGGCCTTCGTTCATCACCTGCACTCCTTTGGCCCAGGCGCGCTTGGTCAGTTCGCCCTGCACCTCGAGCTCGCCGAACTGCGCCCGGTCGTTGGCGTCGGCGATGGATCCGGGGCGGAGGCCGTCGCCGATGCTGAAGGCGACGTCGTAGGCGGCCATGATGTCGCAGATGTCGTCCCAATGGGTGTAGAGGAAGTTTTCCTGGTGATGGGCGAGGCACCACTTGGCCATGATGCTGCCGCCGCGCGAGACGATGCCGGTCATGCGCCGGGCGGTCATCGGCACGAAACGCAGCAGGACGCCGGCGTGGATGGTGAAGTAATCCACGCCCTGCTCGGCCTGTTCGATGAGGGTGTCGCGGAAGAGCTCCCAGGTGAGGTCCTCGGCCTTGCCGTTCACCTTCTCCAGCGCCTGGTAGATGGGCACGGTGCCGATGGGCACGGGCGAGTTGCGCAGGATCCATTCGCGCGTGGCGTGGATGTTCTTGCCGGTGGAGAGGTCCATGACCGTGTCGGCGCCCCACTTGGTGGCCCAGCGCATCTTCTCGACCTCTTCCTCGATGCTCGACGCGACGGCGCTGTTGCCGATGTTGGCGTTGATCTTCACGAGGAAGTTGCGCCCGATGATCATCGGCTCGGACTCGGGGTGGTTGACGTTGTTCGGGATGATGGCGCGTCCGGCCGCGATCTCTTGGCGGACGAACTCTGGCGTTATCTGGTCGGGGATGCGCTGGGGGAACCGACGGAAGATCGAGGGGGAGTAATCGGTCACGCCCGGGGCGGCACCCTGGGAGAGCTGGGCGCTGCCGGCGTGCTGTTTTCCGAGGTCGTCGCGGATGAGGTCGTTGGACATCTCGGCGATCTTCGCGCGGCCCATGTTCTCGCGGAGCGCGATGAACTCCATCTCGGGCGTGATGATGCCGGCACGGGCGTAGGCGAGCTGGGTGACCACCTTGCCGGGCTTGGCGCGCAGCGGACGGCGGCGATGGCCGGTGAGGCCGGGGAACTCGACGAGCCGGTTCTTCTCGGCCTTGCTGGCGTACTCGGCGTGCTTGCCGGAGAGGTAGCCGTTGTCCTGCGGCTTCACCTCGCGCCCGTCGTATTCCTCGACGTCCCCGCGGCGGAGGATCCAGGCGCGACGCAGAGCGGGAAGGCCTTCGTCGGAGGTGCCGGTGAACGCGGGATCGCCCCAAGGTCCGCTGCAATCGTAGACGCGGACGGGATCGTTCGGCGTTACGGCGCCGGTGTACGACCGGGTGGGCGTGACGGTGATCTCGCGCATCGGCACACGGATGTCGGGATGCAAGGTGCCGGGCTCGTAGACGCGCTGGCTGTTCGGCAACTGCTCGCGGCTGTGCGGTTCGAACGATTCGGGGGTGGCGATCATGGGAAAAGGGTCGTGGGACGGGGACCGGTGCCGGAAAAGGCGCAGGCCTGTCGGTGACAGGGCGGCGGGCCGGGATCCGGCGGTTTCGTGTCGTTGGATTCTTAGGTCGTCGCTGATCGGTGGCCCGGAGAAGGCGGAGGCGGAGGAGGAGATCCCGAGGACGCTTCCCTTCGCCGGCATTACCCGGGCAGGTTCAACGGGTCTCGCACTGCGGAGCGACTCTCAGCCGTGACGGAACGGCTCCCCGAACGGTGGAGAGGATGGCGTCCCGGCGCGCAGGGTCAAGGCGCCCGAACGGCCCGGATACGATTGGAAGTGGCGGACAAGGCAGCCGGTGCAGAGTCGCCCTTGCTCTGATGAAAACACGGGGCGGAGAGAGAATCTGGAAAACAGGAGAGCAGGAAAACCGGTGCTTCGCCGGCTCCGTTCCTGTTTTCCTGCTTTCCAGATTCATCTGTTCCAGAGAGCAGATGGCACTCCGCGGCATCGCTGTTCGGAGACCAGCAAGCGGCGCCTCCTGCCAAGCGCCAAGGTATCTCCTCGTGCCATTCCAAGTCCGACTCGCCGAAACAAGAGCCCGACACCGCAAAAACGGTCCGCCACTTCCGATCGCACCCGAACGGCCCGAGACGTCAGGTCCCGCCACCGCCGAGGCTCGCGCATTGCCTCGGCCCATGCGCGCCCCGTAGGCTCGTCGGCCCATGGATATGCCCGCCCCGCGCGCCGACGGCCGCCTCCCCGACCAGCTCCGGCCGGTCCGCTTCCAGAACCACATCGCTCCGCACGCTTCCGGCTCGACGCTGATCGAGTGGGGCGACACCCGGGTGATCTGCGGCGTCACCGTCGAGGAATCGGTGCCGCGCTGGATGAAGGACCAGAAGGTGCCCGGCGGCTGGATCACCGCGGAGTACTCGATGCTCCCCTACTCCACGCTCGACCGGAAGGCCCGCGACATCTCGAAGCTGAAGCTCGACGGCCGTTCGCAGGAGATCCAGCGCTTGATCGGCCGTTCGCTGCGCGCGGTGCTGGACCTGGAGAAGCTCGGGCCGCGCACGCTGTGGATCGATTGCGACGTGCTGCAGGCCGACGGCGGCACGCGCACGGCGAGCATCACCGGCGCGTACGTGGCCATCTCGCTCGCGGTGAAGAAGCTCATCGCCGAGGGCAAGCTGACCGGGAGCCCGTTCACCCAGCCGGTCGCGGCGGTGAGCTGCGGCGTGGTCGCGGGACGTCCGGTGCTCGACCTGGATTATCTCGAGGACAAGGACGCGGCGGTGGACATGAACATCGTGATGGGCGGCTCGGGCGAGTTCATCGAGCTCCAGGCGGCCGGTGAAGAGGCGACGTTCGGCGACGACCAGCTGGCCGAGCTGCTGCGGCTGGCGAAGATCGGCATCCGCGGATTGCTGGCCGCCCAATCCGAGGCCATCCACCGATGACCACCCGTCTCTTCCTCCTCCGCCACGGCGAAGTGGAGTCCCGTTATCACCGCGTCTTCGGCGGCAGCCGGATCGACATGGAGCTCTCGCCGGCCGGACACCAACAGGCCGAGCGCCTGGCGAACTGGCTCGCCCGGACGCCGTTCGACGCGCTCTACGCCAGCCCGATGCGCCGCGTGCAGCTCACGCTCGAACCCTTCCGACGCCATTTCGCCGGCGGACCCGTCATCCTGCCCGGCCTGCGCGAGATCGATTTCGGCGACTGGACCGGTTGCGGATGGGACGAGATCCAGGCGCGCTTCGGCATGTCGGCCTACGATTGGCTGCACCATCTGGAGCACGACCGCGTCGCCGGCGCCGAGACGTTGGCGCACTTCATGGGCCGCCTCTCGGCTTGCCTCCAGCAGATCCTCGCGGAGCAAGCGGGCAAGACCGTCGCGGTCTACTGCCACGGCGGAGTGATCCGCGGGCTATTGTCGTTGTTGCTCAGCCAACCGCTGCGCTGGTTCGAGCACGTCGAGATCGATTACGCCGGCGTCACCTGGGTGGATGTCGGCGTGAAGAAGGCCGGCAAGGTCGGCAACGAACTCCAGCTGCTCAACTTCACCCCGTGGCGCGACCTCCCATGAAAAGCCTCCCGAAAACCAAGACCCCGGCCGACCTCCGCCAGGTCTCCATCACGACTCATCCCGGAGCCGAAGAGGCCGTCACCGCGCTGGTCGGCCGCGTGTCCGGACAGACCCCGAGCGTCTATGCCGACATGGCGACCGGTCTCTCCACCGTGAGCGTGTACCTGCCGCTGCCCGACACGACGGTCGCGGCGACGCGGGCGGCGTTGCGCGCCGGGCTCGCGGGGCTGGACGACGCTGGCATCGACGCCGCGCCCGGCCGCATCGCCATCCGGCGCGTGAAGCCGCTCGATTGGAGTGAATCGTGGAAGCGCCATTTCCGGCCGATCGAGATCGGTGCCGCGCTGCTCGTCCGCCCGACTTGGAGCCGTCGCAAGCCCAAGGCCGGGCAGCAGGTCGTGCTGCTCGATCCCGGGCTCAGCTTCGGCACGGGCCAACATGCGACGACGCACTTCTGCCTCACGCAGGTCGCCGCGCTGCGCGGACGCACCAGTCCGGCGCCGTCGCTCATCGACATGGGCACCGGCAGCGGGATCCTGGCGATCGCCGCGGCGAAGCTCGGCTACGCCCCGGTCCGCGCGTTCGACTTCGACGCGGATTGCGTCCGCATCACCCAGGAGAACGCCGAGCTCAACGGTGTCGCCGCCCAGGTGAAGCCCGTGCTCGCGGACGTCACCCGGCTACCGCGCACCTCCAAGGAGCAGTACGATGTCGTCTGCGCGAACCTGATGAGCGACCTCCTGCTCGCGGAGCGCGACCGCATCCTGGCGCGGTTGAAACCCGACGGTTCGCTGGTGCTCGCCGGGATCCTCTCGACGCAGTTCACGGCGGTCGAGAAGGCCTTCCGCGCGGCCGGCCTCAAGCTCGTCATCGCGAAGACCGACAAGGAATGGCGATCCGGACGGTTCCGTCGCGCGTGAACGCGGCACAGGATCGGCCGGGCCGGGTACCGTCACCGACCGACGGTCACTCCGACCGGAAATGCTTCTTCACCGACAGCATGTAGGCGACGAACGCGACGGCGAACAGCACCGAAGCCCAGATCATCAGCGACGGCGTCATGATGCTGAAATTCTGCATCTGCTCCAGCTGCTGCTCCGGCATGCCCATCGCGCGGTACATCTCCATCGGGTCGATCCGCGCGAACGTGATCGCTCCTGAGAGCGTCGCCAGGCACGAGCCGAGGGTCAGCAACCACCAACCGAAGGGACGCAGCCGATGCAGCGCCCACGCCGAGTAGGCCAGCAGCCCCGCGACGACGACGCTGATGAGCGCCGCCGGCAGACCGGTGACCAGCACACCGAAAAAGGGGAACACGCTGCGATACGTCAGCAGCCCGACCAGGACCATGGGTGCGCTCAAAGCGGTCCACAGGCTGAGCGCCAGCACCGCCGGCGGACAGGCGTCGGTCCACGCCGGCGCGGGGTCGTTCGCCTCGCAGGTCGCCCGCACGTGGGGGCTGCGGTAGAAGAGGATCCAGGCGATCGGCAGGAGGACGAACAGCACCGAGATCGCGACGAACTGCACCACGATGATCATCTGGATCATCGGATCGGGCATCTGCGGCTGTCCGGCCGGCACCGCGGACCGGATCAACTCGATGAGCCGCGGCGCCAATAAAGCCATGCCGGCGAGCGAGACCACGCCCATCAACAGCCATGTCCACGAGAAGATAAGGATGAGCACGCGCGCCCACCGCCGCGCCATGATGGATCCGACGCCCAGCCAGACCAGCACCACCGCGAGCGTTCCGTACATCAGCATCGCGGGGAGCATGGCCCGGGTGTCCGCAGGGATGCCGGTGGACCGCTCGGCCATCTGTTGCCCGAAGAACATCAGCGGCACGAGCATCCCGCTGACGGCACCGAGCATGATGGTGAGGACACCGAACACGGCCAACCCCGTGCGACGGTTCTTGAAGGCGGCGACGGCGGGAGAAGGTCGGGAAGGGTCCATGGGATCTCGGATGTGGTCCGCATCCAAACCCATCGCTCCGGCGCAAGCGAGCGTTTGGGCGGGGGGCGACGCCGAGTAGCGGTCAAGAGAGCAGTCGATCGCCGGGCCCGCCACGAGCGACGATACCAGAAAGCACGATCCCCGGAGCAGGCTGATGCCACCATCGGGCAAGCAGCCGACACGGCAGTCCGAGGCGCGAGGTCTTGGCCCGACGCCCGATCGCGCGAAAGCGCCTGACCGGCCATCACTGCAACTCGGTCACACCGTTGGTGCGACAACGAAGCTTGCCCGCGCCTCTGAAACGAACGTAGATTCCATCCGTTGGAAGGTGTTCCGCACAAACCCGTGCGCGGCGACCTGTTTGGTCAGGGCAGCGTCTCCAAAGGCTGCGTCCATGTCCTCCGGACAACCTGGAGGACAATCGGTCAGAGAGGGCCGAGCGTCGGTTCCGTCCGGTTCGCAAACAATCCAGACACAGCGGTCAGCATCCGTAGCTCAGTTGGATAGAGCATCCGCCTTCTAAATCAAAACCGCCAATTCCCCCTATTTCCCTCATCGGCTCCAGCGTGCATAAACCTGAGTAAATACGGTGGTTTCAGGGTTTATGGATGGGCCTCAAATGAACCCACATTTCCTCAAAACGAGGGCATCGGTGGTGAAAGGCGGTTTGAAAATCTCCAGCGCGACATCTTTGGACTGAGGCTCACGTCGTTGCTTGTCCGAAGGAACAACCTAGACGCGCCTTAGCCCCTGCCCTGCGATCGCCGCAAATGCCCCAGGACGCGGTTTGATGGGCGGCCGGTAGGCCGACACCCCTAGACCCACCACCCCCTTCAGCTCCCAGAACGAGCGGCCGGACCTGATCTACCCCCTCCTGGCCAAATCGAGGCCCGATTTCGCGGCCAAAGAATTGGAATCCAGGCATCCAGGCAGCCCGAGGAGTAGGGTGCCGCCTTCCCCGCGAACCGAGTGACCGCCTTCAATCCAATGCCCGGAACGTCCGCCTCCATCGGCTTCAAGAAGCCGAAGCAGGGGCGCATCGCCGTGAAGGTGATCAATCACCTCGGCGATGAGGTGATGAAGGTGTTCCGGGTCTAGGCATTAGGACGGATTTTCGGTCTAGCGTTTATCGTGATTGTGGTGTTTATAGCGAATACGGCTTGCGATTTGGCCAACGTTGCAGATAGTTCCCCGCCATGCTTACCACTCGCAGCAATCGTCTGGATCCGTCCCTCATCCCGGAGGAACAGCTTGCCGAGTTGGCCCAGTTTTTTGCAAAGCCAGATCACGTCGCGCTGATCGATGCGGAGGGCAACCGGACGCATATTCCTGAAGCTCTTTTTGACCACTTCGCCAGGATTGTCCGGCTAATGTCGGAACGGAAGGCCATCGTGCTAGTGCCGGAAGACGAAGCGTTCACGACCCAAGCGGCGGCGAACTACCTCGGCATGTCGCGTCAGCATCTGGTGGGACTGCTGGAGCAGAACGAAATCCCGCATCACAAGGTTGGAACCCATCGCCGGGTCACGTTCAAGGACCTGCTGGCTTACGAGAAGAAACGGGACCACAATCGGCGTGAGGCGTTGGACAATCTGACGGACAAAGTGACGGCGGCAGGGCTTTATTTCCCGCAGGGCAAGGACCAGTCAAAAGATGCGAGCTGATTTCAAAGTCGTGCTCGATGCCTGCGTGCTCGCCAATTACGGCGTGTGCAACCTGCTGCTCAAGCTGGCAGAGAAGCCGCGGCTTTACCAGCCGTGCTGGAGCGATGAACTCCTGAGCGAAACGGAACGAACGCAACTAAACGATCTTGGCTGGCCAGTGGAACTTGCGAAGAGCTTCCAGGAGGCCTTGCGAACGCAGTTTCCCGAGGCTTTGGTGAACGACTACGGCCACTTGGTTGAGCGGTGTGCCAATGACCCCGGGGATCGTCACGTCCTCGCCTGCGCCATCCAGAGCAAGGCTGAGTTGATCCTGACCTTCAATCTCTGCGATTTTCCGGAGGCGGCATTGGGGCCTTGGAAAGTGGAGGCGCAGCATCCCCAAGACTATCTGATCACGCTCTACGGAATCGACCCCGTGATCGTGCTGCACAAACTCGAAGCAATCGCCCGCAAACGAGGCGTGTCCCTGGGAGACCACCTGATCGACCTCGGCCGATTCTTGCCGGTCTTTGCACGTCGAGTTTGGGACGATGTGGACGAATCAAACTGACGGCGGCATGGACTGCTCATGGATCCAAATCGCGAGGAAACCCCTTTTCCAAGCCGTCGTCTTCTTACCCGCCTGCCTCCCTCCGCGACGCGATTCCGGGCAGAATTCACGCAGCTTCTCTCGCTTGGAGTCCATCCACGCAGAGGCAACGATCCACGATCGCCGCAAATGCCCCAGGACGGGCTTTGATCCACTGGCCGGCCTGCGGCACCCGGAGTTCCAAAGGACCGACCTGGCTGCGAAGCGCACGCTCTTCCACG